>JAHZKS010000081.1 GCA_022600235.1 Alphaproteobacteria bacterium
CAACATAAGGATCACTAGGTTGCTCAAGAAATTCTGCTATAATAGGCAATAAAAGCAAAATAGATATACCATTTGCAAATGCCTCACCTATAGCATGAAGAGATGTCATTATTACTGTATTACCTGTTTCTACCTCCCTTAAGTTAAGAGATGCATCAGGAATAGCACCTGCTTCCAGATATAGTTTTACCAAAGAAAGATTTCCAGAAATAACAGCACTAAATAACGCAAAATTCAAATCATTCTGACTCATATTAGCACCAATCACAGGGTTTTGATGTCTATTTACTACTGTTCCATGAGTCAAATGCACTAAATCTTCCTTAGGTATCAATAATCTTTCTGGCATAAATTCGCTATTTATTAAGAAATTAATATTTTTAATAATATATAGCAAGCCCCACTTTAACGCAATAGTTAATTTTAATTAATAAACAAGAATGGGTTTTGTAGAATAAAATGTGGGAATAAGATAGGATATAGGATCTAGAGTCAGTTCTTCTATAGTATTATCCTGTACAATTCACTTTGTTACCCTGCACTGCCACCACGTCATTGGACTTTCTTACACTCTGTCATTCTCTGACTCACTCGTGCAATCTAGTATGTCACCCTGCACTGCCAGCACCTCATTAGACTTTCTTACACTCTGTCATCCTCTGACTCACTCATGCAATCTAGTGTGACACCCTGCACTGCCACGCCTCATTAGACTTTCTTACACTCTGCCATCCTCTGACTCACTCGCGCCGTCATCCTGGACCACGATCCAGGATCTGAGAAATGCTTGAGATCCGTATGTTTAAGATTCCGTTTCAAGAACGGAATGACAGCGGGCTGGAAAAGACTCCTCATCAAGTGAGGGGGACGCAAGGATGAGACTCAAGTGAGGAATTACAGAAAGGTTGAAGCAATGCAGAAAACAACTCCTCATCAAGTGAGGGGGACGCAAGGATGAGACTCAAGTGAGGAATTACAGAAAGGTTGAAGCAATGCAGAAAACAACTCCTCATCAAGTGTGGGGGACGCAAGGATGAGACTCAAGTGAGGACTGACAATGGTCTGTAGAAGAAATGACTTAGATTACCTTTTTTGTTGGTACACACCCTTCTTCTATTTCTACACAAACATCGTCTACTCCTAATCCTAAAAGAGTTAAATCTGGCCCATTTTGGCTATCAGATAAACATTGCTCAACAGGGCCAAGTAATAATCGAGCTAATGTAGGACTACCATTTGTACCAGCCAAATCTGCAGCTGTAACTAAATGCTGTGGATTTAACATATATAAACCCGGAAGCCCTACATTATAATCAAATTCAGAATATTGATAAAATTCTTGTACTATCATAATTAGTATATCTTCTGATATTCCATTACTAAAAGCAATCCCTAAAGCGTGCATAGCTGTCAGCGACACAGAATGCCCATCACTATTAATTGTTAATGGAATATCAGGCCTTGCACCTTGAGACAAGTAAAGCTCTACTGCAGCTAAATCACCTCTAAGAATTGCATAAAATAGATTAAAACTTAATCTTATTATTTCAGGCATTCTAGACTCTTATCTACTACTTATGAAAAATTATTTTCTCTATTTCTAATGGCGAAGATTGAACTAAATCTTTTGATATATCTCTTAATGGTATATTTTTTAGGCTTTTTGGATAATGATCTCTAATATCGCCTAACATCTTAGGAGAAGCAGCTATAATAATCTCTTCGTATTTATGATCTTTTTGAAGCTGAACAAGCACATCTAAAATTACTTTAGAAAAATCATCACGATTAAGATCTTTAGGATTGCTGCTAGGGTCATAAAAATGAGATGGAGAGTTTTGTTTCTTTGCAAAACCAGTATGAAGCTCTTGAGAAGAATGGTCTATTCCAAAATCTTCTGCTTTTATGGATTTAATCATCTCACCAACTTTTAAACCAGAAGATTCATAGAATTTTGCAATTTTTGCATCTGCAACTAATATAATTTTATGCATAGAATCCCTCACCTTTTAAAATTGTGTTCTATTTATGCTACTCCTTATTGAAGAAATTTTCAATGATTCTTAGTAACAGACTGAATTTTACAAGCATTACCTTTGGATATTAATTTTCTACACAATAGAGCTGCATCTGCTTTTGATCTCACAGGACCAGCATGTAGATAATAAGAAGTCTTATCTGATTTTCTTTCTTTTGCCAAAGAACCATTTAGTCCAGATAATATATCTGAATGCTTTTTTTTCAAAATTTCCCAAGCCCTAGACTGAACATCTGCATTTTTTAATTTTGCAATTCTAATGTAGTACATCTTCTTTGTATAAAGCTGAACTTTTTTCACTGATTTTTTAGGCTGAACCGCAAGTACAGGAGATTTTTGTTGCGAAACATTAGAGGTAGATTGCACTGAATTTGTTTTAACAGGAGTTTCTTTAACTGTTTTATTACCCAGAATCCTTATCATCTCCTCCCTCGAAACAGGATCTTCTTATGATTAGAGATAACAACTTTTTTACTTACTTTTCTTCCAGATATATAATCGTATATTCCCTTATCAAGATTAGCTATCTCTATACCACCAGGATCTCCTGGTTTAAACTTAATCTGCCTACTAAATTCTATCAAAGGAAGTTTTTTTGGATCTACATCTGTATCCACTTGAGTATTATAAGCATACCAAGATAAATACAAAAAAAATGCTGTAGCAATTATAACCAGAGCAAATTTGTACTTTAAATATTTATTACCACCTGCAGACTCTCCATTGTTTTTTATGACATCCATAATTACATCTTCTCTACAGGGGTTACACCTATAAGCTTAAGCCCACTCTCTATAATTTTAGTTACAGCTTTTAACAAAGTCAAACGAGCTTTAGTTAATTCTATATTTTCTGGAATAATAAATCTTAAATCTTTATTATCCTTACCTTTACTCCAAAGAGAATGAAACTTTGTAGCAAGATTTATCAAGTATATTGGAATTCTATGTGGCTCTTGATGAATTGTAGCAAGATTCACTTGCTTAGGCCAATAAGCCAAGGTTCTAATTATCTCTAATTCTATTTCGCTATGTAACTCCTCGAGATTCACCTGCTCCGTTTCTACCATACTTAAAATACCAGGAATAGATGCTTCAGCATTATTTAACACAGATTGAGAACGCGCATAAGCATATTGAACATAAAATACTGGATTTTCTTTCGATGTTTCTTTCACCTTAGCAAGATCAAATTCAATCACTGAATCATTCCTTAAAGTTAGCATCATAAATCTTATAATGTCTTTACCAACAACATTCACAACATCTTTTACTGTTTCAAAATTCCCTTCACGCTTTGACATCTTAAATGGTTTACCATCCTTTAAGAAGATAACCATCTGGCATAGCTTAACACCAAGATTTAACACACCGTTATTAAGAGCCTGGCATGCAGCAGAGATTCTGCTTGTATAACCTATATGATCATTACCAAGCACCAATATTAACTCATCATATTTTCTTTGGAGTTTATTTTGAAGATATGCAATATCAGCTGCAAAATATGTCCATTTACCATCTGACTTTTGCATTGGTCTGTCCATGTCATCTCCAAAATTTGTCGATTTAAAAAGCAACTGCTCTCTAGACTCCCACTCTTCTGTAGTTTTACCTTTTGGAGGTTCTAATACGCCTTTATACACCACCCCTTTCTTCTTCAGATATTCTGACACTTCTTGTATTTTGTCTTCTTTATGCAAAGAACTCTCTCTAAAGAATATATCATGACTTACACCAAGCAGCATTAAATCTGCTTTAATTACTTTCATCATATACGGAATAATAAATTCTCTAATTATAGGCTGCCATTCAGATTCTTTTGCATCAAGTAGTTTATCAGAATGTTTATCTTTGAGTTCTTTAGCAGCATCTATTAGATACTCACCCGGATAACAACCCTCAGGAAATGTCCCTATTTCTCTCCCACAAAGCTCAACATATCTTAAGTAACAAGATTTTATAAGCATATCAATCTGTGAACCCGCGTCGTTCACGTAATATTCTTTATCTACTTTGTAGCCAGCATATTTCAGTAAAGAAGCTAAAGCATCACCATATATAGCCCCACGAGCATGACCTATATGCATTGGCCCTGTAGGATTGGGTGATGCAAATTCAAGATTGAGTGTTTTGCCTTCACCTATATTAGATTTAGCATAATCATGCCCTTGTTTTAAAATGCCATCTATTTCTTTTAGCCAAAATTGCGGTTTTAGTTTGATATTTATAAACCCAGGACCAGCTAATTCAAGTGAGAGAAAAATGGCATCTGACTCAAGGTTTTTTATAATCAACTCCCCCAATTCCCTAGGATTTTTTTTCGCAGAACGAGCAAGAACCATAGCTGCATTTGTTGCTATCTCACCCTTTGTAATATCATTTGGAATCTCCGCAACAATTGCATCAAAATTACACCCTTGCCACCCATCTTTTGCTGCTAATGACTGGGCTACATCAATTATTTTTTTCCTAACTAACTCGTAAATATCCATGAAAACGCTTATGACTGAGACGTGGATTATAATAGCAAGCTCCACAGTGTCAATTATAGTATGAATTATTATGCAAAGATTAGCTCTTTGATTCTTGACTAAAGGATCAATAAAACTTTATTATGTAATCAATCTTTATAGCAGTCTATTAGCTAAACCTTTCATATAAAAACGATAAACATGCAAAACTTCATTTTACATATTAAGCCTTACATGAACAGAAAATTACTACCAATTTTCTTCCTAGGATTTTCTGGAGGGGTTCCCTTGGCGTTAATAGCAACTGTTTTATCTACATGGCTTACAGAGCTTGGTACAACTAAGACAAGCATTGGACTATTTACACTTGTTACAATCCCCTACTCTTTTAAATATCTATGGTCTCCGTTTGTCGATGGACTTCATATACCTATCTTGGATAAGCTTGGAAAAAGAAGAAGCTGGCTGCTTGCAACTCAAATTTTTGTGATGTGCGCGATATTTTTTATGGGCTCAATAAACCCACTGACTAATATGACATTATGTGCCATTTTAGCGATAGCTGTTGCTTTCTTTTCTGCCACACAAGATATCGTTATAGATGCTTATAGAATTGAGCATCTTGAAGTTCATGACCAAGGTCTTGGAGCTGCTGTTTATTCATATGGCTATAGAATAGCTTTATATATATCAGGCGCGCTTCCATTAATAGTGGCAACTTATTTTACATGGCAAGCTGCTTACATATCTGCTGGTTTGCTTATCATGATTGGTGTCATTACGACTTTAGTTATAGAAGAACCACACAAACATAAGAAAAAAACTCAATATAAAAATGCCCTTGAATTTCTTAATAAGATCATAGTAGCACCTTTCAAAAATTTTATAAAAATACCCAGTTGGTATATCATAATAATTTTTGTGATCTTATTTAAACTTGGAGATGCTATGGCAGGAATTATGACTACTCCATTCTTGTTGGATATAGGTTTCTCAAAAATAGAAATTGTTTCTATCGTAAAGACATATGGGCTAGTAACAACCTTCATAGGGTTATTTATAGGCGGGCTTATGGTAAGTAAGTTTACCTTCAAAGAATCACTGCTATATAGTGGATTAGCACAAATGCTTTCTAACTTGATGTTTGTATACCAAGATTACGTTGGATACGACTCTATCGCACTAATCAGCACCATTACTGTAGAAAATCTTGCATCTGGTATGGGAGCAACAGTTATGATTGCATATTTGAGTAGTTTATGCAGTCTAAAATTTGCAGCAACTCAATATGCTCTACTAAGTTCTATAGTGACATTATCAAGAAATGTTATATCAGGATTCTCAGGAATAATAGTAGATAATTATAACTGGACTACTTTCTTCTTAGTGAGTACAATCGCCGCTCTACCAGCTCTGCTGTTAATATCTAAAATACAAGTATTTGACAAACACAGACAATGACGAATACATCATTATTAGCTGCTAAATCTACTCCAATGATGAAGCAATATTTTGAGATTAAGGAAGCTCATAGTGATTGCTTGCTTTTATTTAGAATGGGAGATTTTTACGAATTGTTTTTTGAAGATGCGATTACTGCATCACCATTACTTGGAGTGGTTTTAACTAGAAGAGGAAAAGCAGAAAGCCAAGACATACCAATGTGTGGCATACCTCATCATTCCTCTAACAACTACATAAGGAAGCTAATAAGCAATGGACATAAAGTTGCTATATGTGACCAACTAGAAACACCTCAAGAAGCCAAAAACAGAGGTGCAAAAGTAGTCAAAAGAGAGGTCGTAAGAATTATTACACCTGGCACTATTACTGAGGATAATTTATTAGAGGATAAAAAATCAAACTACCTGCTTTCTCTGACCTTAATAAAGAATCAGTTTGCAATATCCTACGTTGATATCTCTACATTAGAATTTTTTACATTATCTATCGATAATAATGATATACAGAGTTATATAGCTGGAATTGACCCTTCGGAAATTATTATTTCTGATAGTTTGCTGCTTAACAAAAATATAGAAGCACTAAAAATACAATTTAAATCTAAAATAGTTACATTTGCAGATTCATTCTTTGAATTAAACAAAACTAAGCAGAAAGTACTTAAAAATTTTAATTTACATAACCAAAGCAGTTTAAATGAATTATCCAATGCACAAATCTCCTCGTGCGGCTCATTAATAGAATATATTTCAATTACTCAAAACAAAGAATGTGTAACCCTTAATTTTCCTAAGATTATCAATAATAGCGACTATATGATTATAGATCGCTCGGCACAAAATAGCTTAGAACTGTTATATTCAAAGAATAATCCTAATTACTCTTTATTCAAAGTAATAGATAGAACAATAACTAACCATGGGAGTAGATTGCTAAAGCAATATATTGCTTTCCCTTCAGTAAAAATCGATACAATTAATAATAGATTATTATTAGTTCAATCTTTATTAGAAAATAGTGATATCAGAAATCAAATAAGGGATATATTAAAAGTAACACCAGATCTAGAAAGATCTCTTTCAAAACTTGCGATAGGACGAGGTTCTCCAAATGATTTATACACTATATACCAATCTTTACTAAGCGCCCATCAACTCGCTGACTCCATAGAAAATCTTCAGAATATAAAATCTACAAGATCATTTGATTCCCTAGTTCACAACTTTTCTATTAAAGCCTTACTTGAAGATTCTCTGATGCCAAGAGATATGTATCTAAACCAGAATGATTTTATAAACCACTCTTATAATCATGAACTCTCAGAGCTATATAATTTTAGAGATAATGCAAAAACATTACTTGAGAATTTAAAGAATGAATATAAGCAAAAAACTGGCATCCCTTCTCTAAAAATAGAATATAATAATGTTATAGGTTACTACATAGAAATAACCAAGTCGCACCTTGATAAAATCATTAGTGAAGAGTTTGTTCATAAACAAACTATGATTAATTGCTCAAGATTTGTGACAGAGAAACTTAAAACATTAGAAAATAGAATACTTAGTGTAAACGAGGAAATAGCTGCGCTAGAATCATCAATATTCAATGAAATATCGACTAGAATAGTATCTGAGCATACCAAACTTATTGAAACAGCAAAAACAATAGCTTTTCTAGATGTGATCCATTCTTTTGCAAGCATTGCCAGTGAAAATAATTACTGCAAACCTCAGATCACAGAAGATACTTGCTTTGATATTCAGAACGGGAGACACCCAGTAGTAGAAAATGCATTATTAAAATCTAATGAACATTTTGTACCTAATAACTGCAATCTAGAGCATAATCAGCGAGTATGGCTAATCACAGGACCAAATATGGCCGGTAAAAGCACATTCTTGCGCCAAAATGCAATTATATCTGTTCTTGCGCATATGGGATCTTATGTGCCTGCTAAAAGTGCAAAAATAGGCATTATAGATAGAATTTTTAGTAGAATTGGAACAGGAGATGATTTGGCTCAAGGGCAATCAACCTTCTTAGTAGAAATGATTGAAACCGCAACAATATTAAACCAGGCAACAGAATCTTCTCTGATTATACTTGATGAAATTGGAAGAGGAACATCTACTTATGACGGTATGGCCATTGCATTTTCTTGCCTAAAGCATATACATAACAAAGTAAAGGCCAGAACATTATTTTCAACTCATTACCATGAAATGATAGACCTTTCTAAAAAATTAGAAAGCATCGCATGCCATACAGTAAAAGTAAAAGAATGGGAGAACGAAATTATATTCATGCATAAATTAGAGAAAGGAGTGGCGAATAAGTCTTATGGTATAAATGTGGCCGAACTTGCTGGAATACCAGATGTGGTGATAAATAGCGCTAAAAGCGTATTACATAGCTTAAATACTTCTAATCCAAACAACAACATACTAGAAGAAAAAAATCTGAGCTTATTTGATCATAAAAAAGAAGAAAACAAAATTGAACTAGAAATAAAAAATCTGAACATAGATGAACTAACACCTAAACAAGCGCTAGATGTCTTATACAGATTGAAAGAAAAATGTTAGGGCTTCTTGTTTTGTAATATACCTAGAATAGGAACAGAAATAAATATAGAAGAATAAGTGCCAACCACTATCCCAACAAATACTGTTATACTGAAACTTAATAACGCCTCTCCTCCATATATTATTAAAGCCGCTACTGCAATCAGCGTAGTAATAACCGTTAAGAGAGTTCTAGAAAGAGTTTCATTTGTACTAAGATTTAACACATGATCTATAGACTGCTTTCTTATTTTCCTTATATTTTCTCTGACCCTATCATATATAACCACTGTATCATTCACAGAATAACCAAGCACAGCTAATATGGCAGCTATAGAAGTTGTATTAAATTCAAAACGTGTGAATGCTAAAAACCCTACAGTAATTATTAAGTCGTGTAGTAACCCTACTATTATTCCAACAGAATACTGCCAGTTAAACCTGTACCACACATATAAGATGATACCAAACATAGTTAGAGTTACTGATATAATGCCTTTTTGAATCATTTCACCTCCAACCTCAGCACCAACAAATTCTACTTTTCTAAATTCTACTTTATTTGAGAATTCTTTATTTAAAAGAGATTTGATATTATCTATATATAATTCTCTTTTACTTTCATCTTTGACTCCCATTCTAATCATCAAATCATTGCTCTGATCTAAAGTTTGAAGATTTACATCTCCCATTTCTAAATCATTCAAGCTTTGCCTTAGATTTTCTAAATTTGGATCTTTAGGAAGACGAACTTCAAATAAGATACCCCCTGTAAAATCTATGCCAAAATTTAATGAACTAGTAAAGATTCCAAAGAAAGTTGCTATTATTAAAGCAATAGAAAGAGCAAAAGTTATAAACTTTATTTTAAGAAAATTTATAGATGTATTATTAGGAAAGAAGTTCCTCAATAAGTATTTAGTGTTCATGCAAATGCCTTTTATCTTTCCTTACTTTTATATTCACTAGCTCTATAAATAAAGAGAAGAATAACGCAAAATATAAGTATCCTTTTGAAATATGCACACCAATACCTGAGAAGAATAATGAAAGCCCTATTAAAAGAACAAACCCTAACCCTAAAACCTTAATACTAGGGTTAGAATGCATAAAGTCTCCTATTGCTTTAGCAGATACTAACA
>JAHZKS010000082.1 GCA_022600235.1 Alphaproteobacteria bacterium
AGATTCTTAAAATCAGACATAAATACTAATACCTAAAAAACATGAAACAATAAGATATATCTTATTATTTTAATGTCAAAGAAGATTTTTTATTAGGCACAGGATCATGCTTAGATTCACAAAAAGGATTGCACCGAATAATACGTTTGAGTCCTAAGAACACACCATATAATCCATGTATCTTTAAAGCATCCATCATATATTGCGAACAAGTTGGAGTGTACCTACAAGATGGTCTTAAAACTGGAGATAAGATTAATTGATATATTTTTACCAAAATCAAAACTATTGAAGCAAGAAAGAAATTCAGAGGAGTGAATATTTTTTTTATTACCTTGATCATTGATTATTTGATTTGAGAAAAACAAAAAATTTTTGGATCTGCATTGATAAGTCAGCAAAAGTAATTTCAACCTCACTCTTTTTAGGTATAAAAAGTATATCGTAAAACAGAGGCTCAGAGTCTTTCAAAATCTTTCGGATAGATTCTCTTATCTGGCGTCTTATTTTATTACGAACAACTGCATTACCAAACTTTCTAGAGAGTGCGAATGCAATTCTCGTAGTTTCTACATTATTATTTTTTGTGTATATGATTGTAGAGCAAGGAAGATGATACTTTTTACCATGCTCTTTCATTCGTAGAAAATCAGCTTTCTGGGTTAAAGTAATTATCTTCATTAAGATACTATGCAGAAAGTACTTTTCTACCTTTTGCTCTTCTAGCGTTTATTACTCTTCTTCCTCCCACAGTTTCCATACGAGATCTGAATCCGTGTCTTCTTTTTCTTACCAAATTACTTGGTTGATATGTACGTTTCATCTTGCAACTAAGAAAAAATTATTGATGAGGAATTAATACAACAATTCAGAGACCTAGTCAATAAAAATCATAGTATTAATAACGACGCCAAACCTAGGAATACAAAAAAACCAAGAAAGTCCGTCAAAAATGTTAAGAATACTCCAGAAGATATAGCGGGATCTAACCCTATTTTATCAATAGTAATTGGTATTACAGCTCCCCAAAAACCTGCCAAAATAAAGTTTAATGTTACAGATAAGGCGAACACAGCGCAAACAGCTATATCACCATATAATAAAAATAATATGGCCCCTCCAAGCAAACCAAGCATAAGACCATTTAATGCTCCTGCAGCCACTTCTTTTAAAACAACATGAGTAATATTTGAAGTCGTAATATCTTTATTGGCTATCGCCCTCACCGACACTGTCACACTTTGAGTTCCAGCATTACCACCCATTGATGCCACTATGGTCATTATAGCAGCTAAGATAATTTTTTGTTCTACTTGGTCTCGGAATGAAGAAATAATAAGTGAAGTTAGGCATGCCGTTAGAAGGTTGAAGAAAAGCCATGGAAATCTTTGCGTAGCTGTTTTAAAGAAAGCAGAATATAAGTCACTTACGTTAATACCACCCAGCTTCATTATATCTTCTTCTGCTTCTTCTTCTATAATCTCAACTATCTGATCGGTATAAATTACACCTACCATCTTTTTTCTTTTATCTACAACTGGAGCAGATGTGAGGTCATAATGCTTAAACATATAAGCAACCTCCTCCTGGTCCAAAGAAACATCTATAACTTTCAGATCATGATTCATAATAGAATGAACTTTTTCAGTTTTTTTATGCCTAATTAATTTACTGATATGAACACTCCCTACTGGTCTTTCATTACTATCTATAATAAAGATTTCATCATAATCATCAGGTAAATCTTTATTTCCTGTTAAATAACCTAAGACCTGACCTACCGTTTTATTTTGCCCAACTATAACATAATCACGAATCATCATTATCCCTGCACTATTCTTAGGATAAGATAAACCTTTAACAATTTGCCTTCTTTTCTCAGCTGGAGAGTTCGTAATTATGTCATGCTTCTCTTCTTCTTCTAAATCCTCTATCAAAGAAAGAGTGTCTGTAACATCTAAAGCTTTCACTAAATTAAAAAACCTTTTTCTTCCAAGAATCTTACGTAGCGATCTTAAAACATCAACTTCAAATTCTAGTAGTATCTCAGGATCAATTCTGTAATCTATAACCTTTACTATTTTTGCCCTTTGTTCATAACTAGCAAAATTTATATAATCAGCAAGGTCAGCATAGTGAATGGATGTAATCAGATCCTTCAGAGATTTATCATCTCTAGCATCTAATGCAGCATTAATGGAATCAGTAAGATCATCCTTCGTGATAGTTTTATCTCGTTTTTTTTCTGCAGGAATATTTGTTTTATTCATGATACAATACCCTTACAAAGAATCACCTTAAAGTTAAAAAAAGGAGAAAAGATTCCCCCCGAAATTGGCTTGGTGCGGTCGAGAAGATTTGAACTTCCACTCCGTGAGGAACAGCACCCTCAATGCTGCGCGTCTACCAATTCCGCCACGACCGCGATTCTACTACGTTTAATTTGCAAATGCAATACCAAGTAAACTCGTATAGATTAACACAAACAAACTACCTTATATTGTGTTCTTCTACTTTTTTCCTTCTTTAGCCCTATCTATAGATTGTTGAATCAATTCTTTAGCTTTATCAACTCCTTCCCATCCCTTTACTTTAACCCATTTATTTTTTTCTAATGCTTTATATTGCTCAAAGAAATGAGATATTCTTTCTGCAACTACTTTAGGCAAGTCTTGATAAGATTTAATATCACTGTAGCAAGGATGAAGTTTATCGACTGGAACAGCTAAGATTTTTTCATCAAACCCAGACTCATCTTCCATCAATAAAACACCTATAGGTCTTGATCTTATTACACACCCAGCTACAACAGGCATATCAGAAATCACTAATACATCACATGGGTCACCATCCTCAGACAAAGTATGGGCAACAAAACCATAATGATATGGGTAAACCATTGATGTCATAATAAATCTGTCAACAAACAAAGCTCCTGATTCTTTATCAATCTCATATTTTACTGGGTTACTTCCCCCAGGAATTTCAATAATAACATTTATATCTTCAGGTGGATTTTTACCAATAGAAATTTTATCTATATTCATATTAGGTGCACGATATTAATTTGAAAACATGCTGTATTCTTTATCATGTATAATTAATAAAGAAAAGAAATTAATGATATAAGATTGATTTCGTGATCTTTATCGATATTATAGTGGCATTCCAAGATGGAGGGATGGCCGAGTGGTTTAAGGCGCACGCCTGGAAAGCGTGTTGGCAGCAATGTCTCGAGGGTTCGAATCCCTTTCCCTCCTCCAGTTTTCTGGATTGCTTTACTAATAGCAAATTTTAGTTTTGCTAGGACTCACTCAGTCAAAGCTCACGAAGCTGAATGCTATACCGAAACTAATAAAATAAGATGGCCATCTATATTCCAACCTTCTAACTACATCGATCTATCAAAAAGCATACTATAAATTCAATTCATACATGAAGAATATATCCTTATTTTATAAACTTTCATTTAATTTAAATTAACAAAACCCTTGTTTTTTTAATATAAGCACCTATTTTTACATATATTAGAGTTTACTAGCACTAAGATTTACTATTACTTAACACTTATATGTTATAATGAAGTTATAATTAGCGTAATTTATTTATGAGCACATCTCTTACTGTAAAAAAAGAATCAAAAGAAATGAACCCCTTAGTATCAGGGTTAAAAGATTGCAAGCAAGCGTTTATCATAACATTTATTTTCGCGTTTGGAGTAAACCTGCTTAATCTAATCACACCACTATACTCTCTACAAGTATTGGATAGAGTTTTAGGAAGCCAGAACAAGTATACTCTATTAATGCTTACGCTAATAATATTCTTTGTATACATGTCTCACATGTTACTGCAAGTCGCCAGATCATTTGTGTTAATTAAAATATCAGAGTGGTTAGATAAACGTATATCTCCAAAACTTTTTGCCCACGCAGTTGCAACTGCAGCAATCAAACCTTCTTTAGGTGGGAGCCAAGTTATAAGAGAATTCACAACAATTAAACAGTTTCTAACCAGCGTAGGGATAAATAGTTT
The DNA here is from genome assembly GCA_022600235.1 of Alphaproteobacteria bacterium. GTDB lineage: Bacteria > Pseudomonadota > Alphaproteobacteria > Rickettsiales > JABSSG01 > JAHZKS01. The sequence goes on from JAHZKS010000082.1 coordinate 4,036, forward strand.
ATTCGATGCGCCTTGGTCTATTATATATATTATTGTTCTATTCTTAATACACCCATATATAGGCTGGATTACAATAATTGGAGTTATTATAGCATTATTTATGGCAATGATTAATGCTTACTCTGTTAATGATTCTTTATCTGCATCAAATGAGAGTAATATAAAAGGTCATCACATGGCCGAAATATCTACAAGAAATGCAGAAACCATACAAGCTATGGGTCTTTTAAATAGAATACAACATAGATGGTCTTTAATTAATGCTCATACTTTGAGTTTGAATTCAAAAGCTAGTTACCGTAACGGTGTTGTTTCAAACGTAACAAGATTTTTTAGACATTTAATACAAGTCTCAGTTACATGTACAGGTGCATATCTAGTAATTAGCACCAACCCTCCAGAAATGACAGCTGGTTACATGATCGCGTCATCAATAATTGTAGGTAGAGCTTTGGCTCCTTTTGATGCAGCAGTAGATGTATGGAAACAAGCAAGCTCTGCAATGAAGTCTTATAAAAAGATTAATTCTTTCCTAGATAACAAAGTTCATTCAGAAGAAGGACTAGAAATATCAAATCCTGAAGGGAAAATCAGTGCAGAAAATCTATTTTTTGCTCACCCCTCAAGCAATCCTTCTCAACCCAAACAAATACTAAAAGGCCTTAATTTTACATTAGAATCTGGAAAATCTCTTGCAATTATTGGTGCGAATGCTGCAGGTAAATCAACACTATCAAGACTATTGGTAGGAGTATGGAAACCAACATCTGGCCATATAAGACTTGATGATATAGATGTACTTTCTTGGAAGCGTGAAACATTTGGAAAACATGTTGGGTACTTACCACAAGGTGTTCAGCTATTCAACGGAACAATAAAAGAAAACATAGCAAGAATGGATGCTCATCCAAATTCAGAAGATGTAATTAAAGCTGCTAAGCTAGCTGGGGCACACGAGCTAATATCTAAGCTACCAGAGGGATATGAGACAGATATAGGTATATCTGGTTCATCTTTGTCTGGAGGACAAAGACAAAGAGTTGGATTAGCAAGAGCATTTTTTGGGAATCCGAAAGTTATCATACTAGATGAACCAAATGCTAATTTAGATGATAAAGGGGAAAAAGCTTTATTAGAATCTTTGCATAACGCCAAGGAGAAATCTATAACCTCAATAGTTGTATCTCACAGGCCAAGTATCTTATCTTTTGTAGATATGATAATGGTTTTGCAAGATGGAATGATAGTTGCATATGGACCAAGGGAAGAAGTGATGGCAAGGTTTAGCCCACAAAACAAAGGAGAAACAAAATAATAATAAAAGTTTATGAATAAAAAAACTACCAGCACCACAAAAGGCAAAACATCAAAAACAAAAGATGTAACACCTAAGAAGTCAGAAAAGAAAGATGCTAATTATGGCTATTCAGTAAACTTATCGTCTGATAAACCACAAAACCCACCACAACCCGTAGCAGGTATAAAGCCAAGCCCAGAACAAATCAAGCAATCTATGGAGGCCCTAAAGAAAAATCCACAAGCTTTAGAGGCATTAAAAAAAGCTTTAACACAACAAAATGTTTTACCTCCTGCAAATAAGAAAGAAGCTTTAGTACAATTTGCAAAGAAATTCACCATAACAAATATTCAAAAATCTCTCAAATCAGCATTAAAAAGCATAGATCTATTTATAAATTATATAATCAAAAGTAACGGCCCTGGTAGAAACAGCGTTTTGCAACAAGCACGCCCGCCAATTTTATTTGGGATATGGGTAGCATTCTTCACTTTCATAGTTGCTGGTGTTTGGTCTGGTTTTGCACCATTAGATAGCTCATCTCATGCTACCGGCTTTGTAATCCCTTCTTCTAAAAAACAGGTTGTCCAACATAAAGAAGGTGGAATAATAGAAAAAATATATGTTAAAGAAGGTCAGCAAGTTGAAGGAGGAGCGCCTCTTATCAAGCTTAGCGACATAGTGTTAAAGTCACAAATAAAAGCAGTAAAATCACAAAAAAAATCCACAGAAAAACAGCTAACTTTAGTAAAAGAGCAGCTAGAAGAAATGGAAAAATTATTTGAAGAAGGTTTTGTGCAAAAAGATAAACTAATTCAACTACAGTCTCGTGAAGCAGAACTGATTGGCCATATTAGTGAATTAGAATCTAGGTTGATAAATGCAGAAGAAAGTTTCTCAAGGCTACTAGTATCTGCTCCTATTAGTGGTACAGTAAACCAAATACAATTCCACACTATAGGAGCTGTAATACCTCCTGGAGGGACGTTAATGACCATAATACCAGATGATGATAATCTAATTATAGAAGCCTATGTGAGGCCAGATGACATTGATTCTGTATATATTGGTTTAAAAGCAAAGATTAGAATATCTGCTTTCAAACACAGAAGTGTTTCACCTATGGAAGGATTTGTAACTCACATCTCTTCTGACGTTGTTGAACCCCCTCAACATAATCAATCTCAAGAAACAATGATATTGCAACAAGGACTGCAATATAGAGTAAAAATAGAGGTTGATAAGGATCAACTAACAAAAATATCAAAATATCGTAACTATGAACTACATCCAGGTATGATGGCAGACGTTATGATAGTGACAGGAGAAAGAACTGTGCTACAATACCTACTGGACCCTATTACATCCACATTCTGGCATGCATTTATAGAAAAATAACATTATTATTTGGAGGGGTAGATATGAAATACAAAATCGATACTACGCCTCCAAATATAATAGTATTTATGGCTATCATAGCATTCTCTGCGATGATATCAGTTTTTGTTAGCCCAACTCTACCATACATAGCGAAACACTTTGATATAGCTAATAATGAAGTGCAAAATGTGGTAACATATTTTGTAATTGGATATTTAGGAGGGCAGCTTATTTATGCACCTCTGATAAAAGGCTTTGGTGTAAAAAAAACACTGAACCTTGGTATATGCATCTGTTTCATAGGAACTTTAGCAAGTTATCTTTCCTATCCATTAGATAGTTTTGATTTACTAAAATATAGCAGAATTATTACAGGAATAGGCTCAGGCTCAGGTTTTGTGACAATATATTCTACAATAAATAACATATATTACGAAAAAGATGCTAGAAAAATCACTTCTTACACAGCGCTATCTTTTGTATTAATACCAGGATTAGCGTTGCTAATATCAGGAATGATAGTTGAGCGCCTAGGATGGCAATATTGTTTTATATTCTTATTATTCTGGTGTTATATACTTTACTTACTAGGAAAAACTCTACCAGAAACTATTCATGAAACAGATATAAGCAATATAAAGATAGGAAAGCTGTTAAAAAATTATTATGAAGTCATAAATGCAAAAATATTAATATACGGCCTAATGTATGGCTCTGTAGCATCCGTTTTCTATATTTATACCGCAACTGCACCTCTGATTATCATAGGAAACATGGGACAGTCTCCTGAATATTTTTCGGCTCACCATCTGATTATAGTAATCTTCTATGGGCTAGGTGGAATCTTTTCAGCAAAGATAGGAGAGAAATATTCATCAAGACAAGCAATCTTTTTAGGTTGCCTAATACTTTCAATATCAAGTGTTGCTCTATCCATAGTGCACCAATTTGACTATCTATTATTACCTTCTTTATTTTTTATAATATTCGGTGCAATATATTTTAGTGTACCTCTAATGTTTTCTAATATAAGCGTTCTACTACTTTCAAACAGCGAAGAAAAGTCTACAGTATCTTCCATACTAGGATTCTTACACTTAGTGCCACCATTATTTTTTCTAAATATCATGGGAACATCTACAGAGCCTAGCAAGCTACTCCCTTTCATCATGTGTATGATTTCAGTAGCACTAGTTGTGTTGAATGTTATTAGCAGGAGAAAGCACAAAGAAAGCTAATTTTTATTCTGCATTAATTGTTTAATATTTTCGCTATGTCTTAGTATTACAATAATAGATATCAAAGAAAATATTATCACTAATCTCGTATCATACGTTATGAAGTAACAAATAATTGGAGTAATAGCAAAAGATATTAATGCAGAAACTGCAGAGATTCTAATAAGAGCAAGTATCATAAGCCAAATTATACATGTTACAACTCCTACTTCCGGAGCTAATACCAAAAACACAGCAATAGAAGTAGCTACACCCTTTCCTCCTTTGAATCTCAAAAATATAGAAAAAATATGACCTAAGATTACTGATAAACCTACTAGCATCATCAACAGGTAATCGTTACAAAATTTTTGTGCTATCATAATAGCTACAGCACCTTTCAAGCCGTCTAACAACAATGTTAGAAGAGCTATAAACTTACCTGATCTACGTAAAACATTAGTAGCTCCTATATTACCGGAGCCAAATTTTCTGATATCACCTTTTCCTGCCATTCTAGTTAAAATTAACCCGAAAGGTATAGAACCAAGAAGATATGATCCAATTAATAATGTAACAACCAGATTAAAGTTACAGAAAAAACTTAACATATTCTAATCCGCTAATATCTTTTGTCCTGTTTTTTTCCAATCTGATAAGAAAGCCTCTAATCCTTTATCAGTCAAAGGATGATCTGCAAGCTGCCTAATTATCTTTGGAGGTGCAGTCATCACATGTGCACCTAATAATGCAGATTGGTACACGTGGTTTGTATTTCTTACTGAAGCTACTAAAACTTCAGTTTTAAAACCATAATTATCATAAACATCTAAAATATCTTGGATCAAAGACATACCATCTTGACCAACATCTTCCAATCTACCTACAAATGGAGATATGAATGTTGCCCCTGATTTTGCAGCTAAAAGAGCCTGACTAGTTGAAAAACATAAAGTAACGTTCACCATTATGCCCTTTTCACTCAATACTTTACAGGTTTTCAACCCATCCATAGTTAGAGGAACTTTAACTACAACATTAGGAGCTATTTTTGATAAAGCTAACCCTTCAGCTAGCATTTCCTCATGCTCGGTTGCTGTAACCTCAGCACTCACAGGGCCAGAAACTATGTCTGTAATTTCTTTAATCACAGCAAAAAAATCTTTGCCAGATTTTGCTATAATAGAAGGGTTAGTAGTGACCCCGTCTACTAAACCAATATCATTCAATTCCTTTATTTGCTCAATATCAGCGCTATCTACAAAAAACTTCATAATTTATTTTCAAGTAAAATATTTTATATAAAAATAGTGTATCTTATAGCTTAGCACAAGCATTTAATCCATTTCTCAGATTGGAATTCTTCAAACTATAATCTATCCATTTCGCAGTTAATTTTTCTGATAGTGAATTTTGAGACAAACGAGCATGCAAGTGCTTAAAATCTACAAAATCACTATCTTGGTCTTGGTTAGAACAACTATACACGTATGCCTCAACTCCTGTATTAGGGTCAACATGCCTCTGAAGACACTGGGCACAAACTTCTTTCATCATACATTGCATAGGAGAATTTATACTCGCTATAGACCTGTGTCCTGGCTTAAATTTACCATTCATTTTGCCATTTCTAACTTTATTTACTGCCTCCATCATACCACTAGACCCAATTGAGATAATCCTATCTACTGAACCTATATCAAATTCTTCTTCACCAAATTTCTTAGATGAGTACGCATCTATAGCTTCAACCATGTTACCATGGAAAGATAAATCACTTTCTCGGTTTTTTGTTAATAACTCCTCATCACAGCACCATATAACCTGATCTGCAGCATTTTCAATCTCCTGCATCTTGTATCTATCTATTCTCTTTTTATATCCAGCAAAATATAAAACCCTACTTCCTGCATCTCTAAAAGCTTTGCC
>JAHZKS010000083.1 GCA_022600235.1 Alphaproteobacteria bacterium
AAAGATATTTCGCCAGGCATTATTTTTTTGCTATGGCCTCCACCAACTAATGCAATTGTTGAACTAGAATGGTGTGGTGATCTGAAAGGCCTATTCTTTTTTAGCTGTCCACTTTTTATCTGGCCAGCGATTGAATAAACCATGCTAGTATCTAGTATTTCTTGTATACTCATTTCAGGCAATATTCCTGGCAGCCTGCTTGCTAACATAGACTTTCCTGAACCTGGAGTTCCAGTCATTAAAATATTATGATTTCCAGCTGCTGCAATCTCCAGTGCTCTCTTCGCACTTTCTTGTCCTATCACATCTTTAAAGTCTGGGTGTTGCTTTTTTTCTTCTTCAAGTTTTGCAGTAGGAGGTAAAAGCCTTTGTGTGCCTTTAAAATGATTAATGAGGGAAAGTAAATTTTGTGGCGCCAATATATCTGAATTTCCAGACCAAGCAACTTCGCTACCATTTTCTGCTGGGCAAATTATTCCCAAGTTTTTTGCATTCGCGCCAATAGCAGCAGGTAGTGCTCCTGCTACAGGAAGAATACTAGCATCAAGTGCCAATTCTCCCATAACTAAATATTTCTCTAGCTCTTCTTTTGGCAGTATATCCAGACCTACCAGTAAACATACTGCTATAGGTAAATCAAAATGGCTACCTTCTTTTGTAAGACTAGCTGGTGAAAGGTTCACAGTGATGCGTTTTGGTGGGATGTCTAGAGCGATTGAGTTTAATGCTGCGCGTACCCTTTCTTTAGATTCTGCGATTATTTTATCTGGGAGGCCAACTATATTAAATGATGGCATGCCTTTTGCGATATGCACCTGAATTTTAACATCAACTATATCTATGCCATTAAAAGTTAGGGTGTTTATTTCAGATATCATGGCAATCCCTATTTTGATATTAAATGCTCGTTGATTATACTAGCATATATTCTTTTTGGACTTAATTTTAGTAAGTTACTATGCAGCTACTTGAGGAGTTTTTATTAGCTCTCCTTGCAAGCTATTTGCAGAGGCTTTTGTTATCTTTACTTTTATAATTTCTCCAATATATTGAGCTGCGTTTTCAATATTTACGGTCTGCATATATTCGCTCTTTCCAGAAAATTGATTTTCATATTTTCCAGCTTTTTCCATTAATACGTCAAAAGTTTTTCCTACACATGAGTCATTAAATTCATGCTGCTGTTTATTTATCAAGTCTTGCAATCTTTGTAGACGATCTGTTTTTATATCTTCTGGCACTTGAGTCATTGAAGATGCTGGAGTTCCAGGTCTTGGGCTATATTTGAATGAATATGCTTGAGCAAAATTTACTCTTCTAACAAGCTCCATAGTGTCTTGAAAATCTTGCTCTGTTTCTCCAGGGTATCCAACTATAAAATCTGAAGAAAAAGCAATTCCTTTTCTTGATTCACGCAGTCTATCTATAATGTCGAAATATGTTTCAACATTATGCTTTCTGTTCATGGCTTTCAAAATTCTATCAGACCCAGACTGTACTGGAAGATGTAGGAAGGGCATTAATTTTTGAATTGATCCATGTGCCTCTATCAAGTCATCTGTCATGTCATAGGGGTGAGATGTTGTATATCTTATTCTTTTTATCTCATCAATTTTTGATACATATTTTATCAGATCCGCAAGTGATGCCTGGTTACCTTCGTGGTCAAGCCCGTGATATGCATTTACATTTTGTCCGAGCAACGTTATCTCTTTACTTCCCTGTGATGCTATGAGCAAAGCTTCTCTATAAATTTGCGCTACAGGTCTAGAAAACTCAGCTCCTCTTGTATATGGAACGCAGCAGAATTTGCAGAATTTATCGCAGCCTTCTTGTATAGAAAGAAACGCTGAAACTCCTTGAGGTTTTAGGGTTTCCGATAGTACATCAAATTTTTTGTCTTCTTCAAAGTTTAAGTCCCATACATGTTTGTTGTTACGAGCTAGTTTTGCAAGTAGCTCTGGCAAGTTATGATAGGATTGCGGGCCTACTACTATATTCACCCATGGTGCGCGTTTGAATATTTCTTCTCCTTCAGCTTGTCCTACGCAACCAGCAACTACTATAATTAGATCTTTACCTAGTTTGCGTTTCATGTCTCTGATTCTTCCAAGTCTTGAATAGACTTTTTCTGTGGCTTTTTCTCTAATATGGCATGTGTTTAATACTACCATATCTGATTCTTCTATGACTTCTGTTGTTTCATATCCAAATGGTTTTAGCAAATCACCGATTCTTATGGAATCGTATGCGTTCATTTGACAACCGTAGGTTTGGATGAAGAGTTTTTTCATGGTAGTAATATATTTATTTCTCTCTATGCAGCATGTGTTCTACTAAAGATTTAAGGATATTAGCTCGATTGCCAAATATATCAAGAGATAATATTACTTCGTTAACCAATTTTTTTAGAAGTAATTTTGTTTCGCTTATGCCAATTGCATTTACAATGTTGCATTCAGAGGATTCTTTCTCATCATAATCCAGCAAATCATCTGTGATTTGGAAGATGAGTCCAAAGTTAGTACCAAATTTGTGTAGAGATGCTTTTTCTTCCTTGGAAGCATCGCAAATTACAGCAGCAGCTGATATGCAAAATGTAATTAGCTTCCCTGTTTTTAGACTGTGGAGTTTTATTAGTACGTCTTCTGAATAGGATAAATTTTGTAATTCCATGTCTAACATTTGTCCGCCTACCATTCCTTCTTGGCCAAGAGATTTTGCAAACTCACTAATTAATAGGCAGCGTTTCTCATGAGATATGGCACTGGCATTGCTGATAATCTCAAAGGCATGAGTTAACAATGCATCTCCTGTGAGTATTGCGGTAGATTCGTTGAATTTTTTGTGACAGGATGGTTTCTCTCTTCTATAATCATCATTATCTAGTGCTGGAAGGTCATCATGTATTAAAGAGTATATATGAGATAATTCAATTGCTGCAGCTATCGGTAGAAGGGGTTTGTAGTCTTTTTCAAATAGCTTTATTGTTTCAAGAAATAATATAGGTCTAATTCTTTTTCCACCAGTATCGATTGATGAATATACAGATGCCTCTTTTAACTTTCCTTCTCTAAAAGTGGAAAGATGAGATTTTATTTCAGAATTTATATGATAGAGTTCTGATTGAAATACTGTTGAGTAAGGTTTGTTAATTCTTACATCTTCTATATTAAGCATCACAGGTAGTTTCTAGTTTTTTAATTAGCCCTTCTACCTTCTCTGTTATGTCATCCAGCATTTTTGCTGTTTCTTCATTTTCAGAATTATCTTGTGGTTTTGAAGTTGCACCTGAAGTTTCTTCTAACTCATCTATTATCATCATTCCAGCCATCAAATATAAAGTTTTGTCTGTTGCAGAAGGGAATGATTGATGTAGTGCTTCAATTTTCTCTTTGAAGCGTGATGCAAGTCTGTGTATTTTTTCTTCTTCTCCATCTGAACAAGCAATCTGATGTGTATCTTTGCCTATTGCTATATCTACAAGCGCCATATTATTCCTCGATTTGTTCTATCAATTTTTTTACTTCTTCCATGGCTCTATTATTCTTCTCCTGAAGAGCATTAATGGAATGGTTTTTAGAAGCAATCTCTTCCTGTGCTACTTTATTTGCTTGTTCTAGCTCATTATTCTTCTGAATCAAATCAGAGTGATCTTGATTCTGAGTTGAAGAATTGTTTTGTGCAATCAGTTCTTCAAGCTTAGTCAGAGAAGCATTTAATTTTTGCGTGCGTTCTTTTAAATTTACCATTGCATTTCCGTGTTTATGATTATGAGTATAAAATCAAATATTATATTTTTAAAGCTTTTATAAATGTTGATTTTGGTATTTCAACGTTACCAATATATTTCATACGTTTCTTACCAGCTTTTTGCTTTTCTAATAATTTACGCTTTCTGCTTATATCTCCACCATAACATTTTGATGTCACATCTTTTCTAAGTGCACTGATTGTTTCACGTGCAACAATCTTTCCACCTATTGCTGCTTGTATTGCTATTTGGAACATTTGTCTTGGAATCAATTCTTTTAGTTTTTTGCAAAGTGCGCGACCTTTTGTATCTGCCTGATCTTTTGGTACAATCATAGAAAGCGCATCGACCGCTACGTTATTCACTAATATTGATAATCTTACTAAATCGCCTTCATAATAATCATCCATACTCCAGTCAAAGCTTGCATAACCCCTTGTGCATGATTTCAGTTTGTCATAGAAATCTAGAACAATTTCATTCAAAGGCAGTTTGTATGCGAGCATTGCTCTGTTTCCTATGTATTCTATATTTAACTGCTCACCTCTTTTTTCTACACATAGTTCCATTAATGCTCCTAAATATTCATCAGGCACAATCATTGTAGCTCTGATCCAAGGCTCTTTTACGCATTCTATTTTTGTTACATCGGGCATGTCTGCAGGGTTGTGTATTTCAAGGATCTCGTTATTTCTTAGATGTATTTTGTATATCACACCTGGTGCAGTTGTAACTATATCTAACCCAAATTCTCTATCTAATCTTTCTTGTATAATCTCTAAATGCAGTAGCCCAAGAAAACCACATCTAAACCCAAGACCTAAAGCTGTGGAGCTTTCCATCTCAAATTCAAAACTTGCATCATTCAATTTTAACTTTGCTAAAGATTCTTTTAATTTCTCGAATTCACTTGCATCGATTGGATATAATCCACAGAAAACAACAGGTAAGTTTGGCTTAAATCCTTTTAATATTTCTGGGTTTTCATTTTTATAATCTACCACAGTGTCCCCAACTTTACAGTCAGAAATTTGTTTTATAGATGCTGTAAAGAATCCTACATCTCCTGGATATAATGTATCTTTATATTCTTTCTTTGGTGTAAAGATACCAACTAAATCAACATTATAAACAGAGTTTGTAGCAACCATTTTTATTTTAGATCCTTTGACTAAGGTTCCATTTTTTATTCGTACTAATATTACAACGCCTAGGTAAGAGTCATACCAACTATCTACAAGTAGTGCACATAATGGTTTAGATGTATCGCCTTCTGGAGAAGGGCATCTGTTGACAATGGCTTCAAGTATTTCTGGGATTCCAATCCCTGTTTTTGCGGAGACCGAGATTGCGTGTTCAGTATCTATTCCTAAAACTTCTTCAATTTGCTCTTTCACTTTATCTGGTTCTGCTGCAGGTAAGTCTATTTTATTTAATACAGGAATAATCTCATGGTCATTGTCTATAGCCTGGTATGCATTTGCAATTGTTTGATCTTCAACACCTTGGCTTGCATCTACTATTAATAGAGAAGATTCACATGCTGCTAAAGATCTGTTTACCTCATAAGAAAAATCTACGTGTCCTGGTGTGTCTATTAGGTTCAGAAGGTATGTGTTTCCATCTTTAGAGTCATATGTAAGTCTTACAGTTTGCGATTTAATCGTGATACCTCTTTCCCTCTCTATGTCCATAGAGTCAAGTAACTGAGCTTTCATCTCTCTTGGGTCTATTGCATTGCAATGTTCGATCAATCTATCTGCAATCGTAGATTTACCATGATCTATATGAGCTATAATAGCGAAGTTTCTGATCTTGCTGATGTCGTGCATCTAAGATTTTGTATTCAATAAATAAAAAACATGTTAACATCAATACAGCAAATCACCATATAATGGAATAGATGATATGAATAATATGAATATGGATGTAAATAGCATGCTTGAGTATGTTCAGAAGAAACTCGATTTGCTTCGGGGGTCTCTTTGACCTGGCTGGTTTAAAAAATCAATTATCAGAGTTAAAGACCAAAACATCTAAGTCAGACCTGTGGGATGACAAAGATAAAGCACAAGCTCTTCTGCAACAGCAGAATGAAGTTGAGAAATCAATAGGCGGTTTTGAGAAAGTAGAACAAGATTTTGCTGCTGCTAAAGAACTTTCCAGTATGTTATTGAAAGACTCTGATCCAGATTTAGAAAAAGAATTATCTTTAGAGCTTCAGAAAATCGTAGATGATGTAAAAGAGCTTGAGATCACTTGTTTATTCTCTGGGGAAGCAGATTCTTGTGATGCATTTCTGGAGATTAATGCTGGTGCGGGAGGAACAGAAAGTCATGATTGGGCAGAGATGCTACAGAGAATGTACATAATGTTTGCAGAGAAAAATGGTTTCAAACTCACTCTTATCTCAGAACTTGCTGGAGAAGATGCTGGTATTAAATCAGCCACAATCAAAATTTCTGGAGTGAATGCATTTGGTTGGCTTAAAACAGAAAGTGGGGTACATAGATTAGTAAGAATTTCACCATTTAATGCAGCAGGAAAGAGACAAACTAGTTTTGCAAGTGTTTGGGTATATCCTGTAGTGGATGACAATATTGAAATTGAGATAGAGGAGAGTGACCTGAGAGTTGATACATACAAAGCATCTGGCGCTGGTGGGCAGCATGTGAATACAACAGATAGCGCTGTGCGTATTACGCATATTCCAACAAATATTGTAGTTCAGTCTCAGAGTAATAGATCTCAACATAAAAATAGAGCTGAGGCAAGATCTATGCTGAAAGCAAGGCTGTATGAACTAGAGTTAAGGAAAAAGGAAGAAGAACTGCAGCAGTCAAACGCACAAAAAACAGATAATGGCTGGGGAAATCAGATACGATCTTATGTGCTACATCCGTATAAAATGGTGAAAGACCACAGAAGTAGCTTTGAGACTAGCAATCCAGACGCTATACTGAACGGAGGATTAAAAGAAATGATTCTTGCCAATTTGGTTTATCAAATTAAAAAAGATAGTTAAATGTTAGGACTAAAAAAAGGAGATATTATCGATGTTGTGGCTCCCTCATGTGGTGACCTTGAAGTATCTGTTAATCAAGTTAAGGAGTTTATAAGATCCCTTGGATATGAGCCAAGAGTTCCAGAAGATCTACAGGAGAAAGACGCTGATCTCTTCTCTGCTAATACTCATGAGGTTCGCTCTAAACATCTGATAGATGCTCTAAAAGCCAAAGATTCAAAAGTGATTTGGATGTTCAGAGGAGGGTATGGCGCTACGAAGCTGATACCAGAACTAGATAAGCATGATTTTTCATCAAATCCAAAAACTTTAATAGGATTTAGCGATATTACAGCATTGGGTATATATTTTGGATCAAAATATAATTGGCCATTTATACATGGCAGAATGCTGAGTAGTTATGTAAAGAATGAGCAATCAGAAAAAGAATTTGATATTATTAAAGGATTTATTTCAGGAGATTGGAATAATGTAAAATATGATTTGAGGCCTTATAACGCAGCAGCTAGAGAAGATATATGTATTGAATCTCAGATTGCAGGAGGGAACCTAGCTTTAATACAATGTAGTCTTGGTACTAGTTGGCAAATAAAGACGAATAATAAAATATTATTTATAGAGGAAGTATCAGAGAGAGGTTACTCAATAGATAGAATGCTAGAGCATTTAATGCAAGCTGGTTGCTTGAATGATATTACAGCACTTATTATAGGAGATATAAAATATTCTCCTAAGAAAGAGGGTGAATTACTATGTAATCCTGCTTTCGAGCGCATGATGAAATTACTTGGTGTACCTGTCTTTCAATCCAATGACTTTGGGCATGGCAAAATTAACTATCCACTAATTTTTAACTCAGATATGAAAATTATTGGAGGAAAAAGCCCTACTTTAGTTTTTGAAAATGATATTAGCTGATGACAATTAGGATAGGTACTAGAGGAAGTAAGCTTGCAATTATTCAAGCAGAGTTAGTAAAAAAAGAACTGCTTTCTGTAGATTCTTCGCTAGATATAGAAATCATCAAAATTACCACCACAGGAGATAAGGAAAAAATAGCGGACCTGTCAAAGATAGGAGGGAAAGCGTTATTCCTTAAAGAAATAGAAGAAGCTTTATTATCGCAAGAAGTAGACATTGCCGTACATTCATTAAAGGATGTCCCGTTTGTAATTCCCAACAGCTTGAAGATAGCAGCAGTGCTAAAGAGAGAAGATGTACGAGATGTTTTTATCTCTAAAGATGGAAAAACTATTAAAGATCAGAAGCAAGGTGCGGTAATAGGAACATCTTCTATGCGTAGAGCTGTACAAATTTTAAACATTAGACCAGATCTCCAGGTTGTTCCATTTCGAGGAAATATTGACTCTAGAATTAGAAAGGTTGTAGAAGGTGAGGTTGATGGTACAATTCTTGCATTAGCTGGGTTGAAACGCACTAATTTATATAATGAAAATTATGAGATTCTGGATGTAGATAAGATGATCCCAGCGGTTGGTCAGGGAGCTATATGTATCGAATGCTCTGAAGATAATAAAACACTTTTAAGTTTGTTAGAAAAGATCAATCATAAAGAGACAGAGATTCTTGTATCTGCTGAGAGAGGGTTCTTAGAAACTATAGAGGGAAATTGTAGAACCCCTATGGGTGCTTTTGCTGAATTTTCTGGTCATCAAGTAAGACTCACATGCTTTCTTGCAAAAGAAGAGCTTAATAAAATTGTGATTAAAGATGGGTTAGGTGAAAAAAACAGCGCATACGCATTAGGTCAGAAACTAGCGCAACAGATATTATCTGAGATATGAATATGACAGTTTTAATTACTAGAGCTCAAGAAGATAATATAAAATTAGCATCGAAGATAAAAGGTCTAGGTGTAGATGTTTTTAGCGAACCTATAATTGAGTTTCATATAAATCAACCGAATAACAAGATTGATTATAACCATTATCACTCTTTCATTTTTACTAGCAAGAATGCTGTAAAGTATTTGAGATCTTGTAAATATACTAGCTTATTAAATAAGCAATGTTTTGCTATAGGTGATACTACTGCAAAAATGTTAAAAGATATGGGTTTTGTCAATGTGATGAGTGCTGATAATGATATTAAAAAACTTATAGAGGGTGTGAAGAGTTTTTCAGCACCTAATGTTTTTTATTTTAGAGGAGAAGAAATTAGCCTGGATATAAAAAAGATCTTATCTGACAATAAAATTGAATGTGAAGAATATGTTTGTTATAAAGTCAAAAAATCATGTGAGATATCTGACCTATTGATTAAAAAGATAGTTTCTTATCAAATTAACGTTGTATTATTTTTCTCAAAAAACACAGCTGAATCTTTTTTATCCTTATGTAACAAATATGACATTGCAAAATTTATGAAAAAAGTTACAATTCTAACGGTAAGTGCTAAATTAAAGGAGGCACTTAAGAGTAAAGTTAAGAATACAGTAGAATCTTTTGATGGAGATGAAGATTCTTTGCTAGAACTTATAAGGTTGCAGTATGCCTCAAAATAAGTCAAAAAACAGAACTGGTAAATATGTGCTAAATAAAACCATTATCATATTGGTTTTTGCATGTTTTGCTGCAGCTGCTTTTTATTTCGTTTTTCAGGGGCCAAATAATTCTGATTCAAGCTATTTAGAAAGGTCAGGTTATAATGACTCTATCAGTGATAAAATAGATAAATTTATCTGGAAGAAATATAAAGAATACGAGAGTGATGATGTTCAGCCTATAGTTCCTAAAGAGGCTTCAGTTGGACATTGTTACGAAGCAGAATATGTAAATCAGGTCAGCTTTATAAATCAGTTGCAGTCATCATTCCTTGACGGTCACAACCTATTTACCGTATTACCTAAGATAGTTTCTTATTCAAATAATGACCCTGAGATTAGATTCTTTGTGAGTAAGTTACAGAATATATTTGAATATCAAGAGCCGTATACTCTACAAGACATAGAGCAAAGGTTCAATTACCTTAGAAAAGATATTTCTAAGGAGGTATATAAAAACAAAGCAAAGCGTTCTCTTTTTATGAAGTCTTTAATGAATGTGGTGACTTTAGAAAAAAGAGGAGATAAGGCAATCGCTGCTGGTGGTGTGGAAGCAATATTAGAGAAGTCTTCTCGATTTATAAAAACAGGACGAATAAAAGAAGCGCATGAGCAGATGAATGAGTTGAGAGGGGAGTATCGCGATATGGCATCTACTTGGTTTATGTATGTAGATAGGTATTTACATGCTAAAGAGTATATTACTAAGTTAAATGATTATGTAAGATCTGAACAATATAGGTCAAAATTTTATAAACCGTGTAAATAGTTATGGTGAGATTCTTAATTTATATCGCAGTGATTTCTTTGATGCTTCTAGGAGTATACATTATGGTGCCTGATTCTGGCATTGTTGAGATACACAATGCAGATTTTTATTTTGAGACCTCAATAGCTGTGTTCTCAATGTTTTTAACCACCTCATCTTTGATACTTTCTCTAATAATTCTGTTTATTTTTTGGATACTAAGGCTTCCTGGAACATTAAAGAGTGCATTTGATAACTACTTTTACAAGAAAAAGGTAGTAAAAATGCTAGATGTGATGTATCTTGCTGAGACAGGAAAATTAAAGGAAGCTAGTAAAAAATACGACAAAAAAGATTTTGAGATCATGGAGCATGATATGGTCAAAAGAGTTCAAAATCATATTCTTGATTTTCAAAAGAAATCTAAATAACATTTACTTAATTAATATATCTCATTGATGACTACTAAAAATAGGATTGTCAAAATATCTCCATCTATCCTTTCTGCAGATTTTGCAAAGCTTGGTGAGGAGGTGAAGAATCTATCGGAAGCAGGTGCCGATTTTATACATGTTGATGTAACGGACGGACATTTTACTCCCAATATCACTATAGGCTCTCAGGTTGTAAAGAGTATAAAAAAGTATAGCTCTGTGCCTTTGGATGTGCATTTGATGATTAATAATGTAGAGAAGCACATAGATAGTTTTATAGATGCAGGTGCAGATATAATTACTTTTCATTATGAGGCAGTAAAATCCAGTGTAGAGTTAATAAGATATATTAAGTCTCGAGGAGTGAGAGTTGGTATATCAATTGTGCCATCTACTCCAGTCTCTGAAATTGAAGATCTAATCGCAGAAGTAGATTTAGTTTTAGTTATGACTGTGAATCCTGGGTATTCAGGACAGAAATTTTTATACAGCCAGCTGGATAAAATATCAGATGTGAAGAAAATTATCTCTGCAAAAAAATGTAGAACAGAATTATCAGTCGATGGTGGGATTGATAAAAAGACAGCTAAGCTATGTATAGAGGCAGGTGCAACTATATTAGTTTCGGGTTCTTATGTGTTTAATAACTCATATAATAATTATGAGAAGAATATTGCTGAGCTTGCTAACTAATATAGATAGTTCGATTTTCTGTAAAAATAATATCTATTTTTTGATCATGATTTTCTGAAGGTAAAACTTCTTTACTGAGCAATTCTTCGTAACAAAATCCAATTTTTATCATATTGTTATGAGAGGATATATATTGGTCATAAAATCCTTTTCCATAACCTAGTCTGTTTCCAGTTATGTCGCATGTTAGCAGAGGAGTGATAATAATATTAGGAGTTTTTTTTCTATTACTGCAAGGTTCAAGAAATATGAAAGAGGTGTTTTTTTTCATTTTGCTATTACTAGTCCACTCATAAAATTCCATTTTAGAAGTTTTAGGGGATATTTTTGGTAATAAACATGTAGTGCCATTATGTTCAAGTTTCTCTAGAAGAGGAATAGTATTAAGCTCATCTCTTGTAGGGTAGTAGAATCCAATTACAGATTTGGGTTTGTTGCTTTGTAGGTATGCTAGAAACCTAGCATAGATGGTTTCTTCCGATTGCTTTTTATATGATAGGGATAAATTCTGCCTATCACGTTTGTAAATACTGCGTAATAAAGATTTTTCCTCAGCTATTGTGCTAGTCATGAAGATTCGCGCTTCAGTTAAACTTAGAAGCTATCACTATTTAGAGTAAAACTCCACCACGAAGTGTGGTTCCATAACAGCTGCGTAAGGTATATCAGCAAGAGCTGGCACGCTTACAAATGAACCCTGCATTTTCTTTATGTCAAAAGTAAGGTAAGAAGGAATAGCTCTTTCTTGCTTTTGAATAGATTCTATGCATACAGGAATTTCTTGCGAAGCTTTTTTTAGCTCAATAACATCATTAGGTTCTACTAGGTAGCTAGGAATATTTAATCTCTTTCCATTAACCAAGATGTGCTTATGTGTTACCAATTGCCTTGCAGCAAATATAGTAGGAGCTAAGTTTAATCTGTAAACAACAGCATCTAGCCTTCTTTCAAGAAGACCTACAAAATTTTCTGTTACGTTACCTTTTTGCTGTCTTGCTTTTAGATAAAGATTTTTAAACTGTTTTTCTGTGATATTATAGTAACCTTTTAGCTTTTGCTTAGCTTGAAGCTGAATTCCGTGAACAGTTTTTCTTTTTTGACCTAAAAGACCATGTTGCCCTGGTGGGTAACTTCTTTTATGTACAGGGTCTTTAGCACTGCCCCACAAGCTTGTACCAAGCCTTCTGCAGATTTTATATTTTGACTTTACTATTTTGGTCACAGTTAATCTTTCCAATTTCTAATTTGAGGTGAAAATATAGCATGAAATACAGAGTTGTCAATATCAATTCTAAGGATTTGGTATGTTTTAGGCATAAAAAAAGGCCCAGTTAGTTACCAGACCTTTTTTAGTAGTAAATTTGAGAAGTATTATAGTTCGCCGTGAGCTGTTTCTTCTGTAGAACCAGCGACATGTGTGTGTGTGTAATCATCCCAATCTTGAGCAAACTCTAGAATGTGTGTGAATGCCTTCACAGGATTCAGAGTAGCGCAAGCTGCTCCTGCTTGAATTATTGGTGTTGCTAACTCTAGTTCTTCAGTGCCAAAAATGCATTGCGCAAAATTTAATGCTGCAAGTACTCCAAACACTGGTGTTATAGGTGATAAAAATAGCATGGTAGGAATGGCACCTTGTGAGGTTTCTGAAATGCACTTTACATAAGGGTTATCAAATTTCAAAAGATCAGTGTGTGAATCAAGGTTGAATAGAACAGCATTAGAAAAGGGAAGAAGTGCATGAGATGGCTGATAATATACCATTGCAGCATGTGCTCCAATATGGAAAATGCTTTGTATTTCTGCGTAATCCTTAATTTGGATGTCGTATCCAGTCAGATCATTAAAAAGTCTTACATATGTTTCGGTATGTTCTACTAGAAAAGCTACAGTGTTTGCACGTTGATACATTTCTTCGTTATGTGCTGCTTTATGTGGTTTTAGTCCTGTATTTGCTGGTTCCAATGCCGTTGGTTCTGTTGTAGTTGTTGGTTCCAATGCAGCTGCAGGTGTTGCCGCCGCTGGTTCTGTTGTAGTTGCTGGTGGTTCCGATGCCGCTGCTGCAGGTGTGGTTGTTGTTTTCACATCAGCTGTACCTTTTCCCAATCCAGCGGTAGCCTTTCTTAGCTTTGCTATAGCGGCTGCTCGTTGTCCTTCTGGAGTGATCTCTTGTCTATCTTTATCTCCCATAATATTCCTCTCAATAATAAATATTTATACAAACCTAGGGGTAATACTATACGCTCCTCATATAGTCAATTATTATTAATGAATCTTAATAATGAGACTAGAGCTTCATTTGAAATTAGTCATTATGTTGTGCGTTTTCAGAATCTCCTTTTATAAAGTCTTTTACAGTATATAAAAATTCTACTCCTGTTGTAACTATTCTTGTTGGAGATTGAGTAGGAGTAGAAATAACCAGTTGAGCGCCAGTTGCTATTATTTCTAAAGATGGACTTTCAGTAATGCATTGAACATAATTTAATACTGCAAGCCCTCCAATCACTGGTACAGAAGGTGTGAAGAATAACATAGTTGGAATAAGACCTACAAGGGTTTCGGTAGCACAATCTAAATAAGTATTTTCATATCTTAGGTAATCAGTATGTAGGTCAAGGTTGAATAGAATAGTATCAGCTAGAATAGCTGCCACAAGATGGTCTTTTTCTCCAAAATATTCTATTTGAGTATTTGTGAGGGGTTGAATAGTAGAAAGATGTGCCATTCCAAGCATTGTAGCGATTTCTGCTCCTCCCCATAACATTTTATATTGATCTGGATCTGCATCATATCCAGTTATATCTCTTACCAACCTTGCGTACACATCAAGATGTTCTGCAAAAAATGGTAATGATCCATCACGAATCGAATTTACTAGAGTAGTTTGTATGATTGCCATATTTCTTTATTGATTGCTCACTTTGTTTTACAGTTATAGTTTATTCACTCAGTTGATTTTGGTAGTTTGAAATATGCTATTATACAAAGTATTGCTAAAATTAATGTTGCTATAGCAACAGGCGCTATAGATCCATCAAAGAAGAAAGAAGATGCAAAAACTACTGTGCTGCATATTAACTGTCTTAGCGATATGCACATTGAAGTTGCCATACCATTCATCTTTGGAAATACTTCCAATGCTTTCATTGCATAGATGTTTATCGAGGTTGCGCATCCGATAACTACTACTCCAAAAGTTACTGTGATTGCAACAGGAGATGTGCTCATATAGAATGCTGTCAATAGTAGCATAGCTGTTCCTATTAGGCATAAAGCAGAGCCATAGTTCTTGGTTTTTTCTACCCCTATAAAAGATACAATCGTAGCAAATAGAAGACAGAATAGAGCGTATAATCCCATAGTGGTAGATTGATACCAAGCATAAATTTTTTCATCAATATGAAGGTGGTTAATAAATATTAAAGACAAATTAGAGAGATATATAATAAATGCACTATACATTAACGAAAGAATGGCTGTGTTAAGAAAAAATGTTCGATCAGTAGAAATGGTATAGTAGTTCTTGCATATTTGTTTTAAATTTAGCTGATGTCTTGATTCAACCTTTAGTGTTTCATCTAGTAATATATATAGGGCTATAAAAGATACAGATGCTATTACAGTGATTAATATGAAGTTTGCTTGCCATCCATATAATATATTCAGCCAGCTACCTGTAACTGGGGCAAAAGCCATAGTTGCAGTGATAACACTTGAAACTAATGCAAGAACTTTAGCTGCTTTTGTTGGTGGGTACATATCAAAAATTACAGCTAGGGGTACGCACATTCCTACTGCGCTACCAAATCCTTGAATAAGACGCCAAAATATTAATTGATATATAGATTGTGACATAAAACAGCCAATGCTCGAAATAATAAATAGTAGAATTCCTGTAAGAAGTATTTTTCGTCTTCCAAATGCATCTGCTAAAGGCCCATATATTAAAGAGCCAATAAAAATACCTAGAAAATTTCCACTTACTATAAGTTGTAGAGTAGTTTCATCTGTTGAAAAATAAATCAGCATATCTGGGAAACTTGGAACATAGATATCTGTTTCTATATATGCCGCTATAATACTTATAGTTAGAGCAAAGAGAGTCCATTTTTGCTTATAGGTGCTCTTTTCAACGGTTTCTACACCTTCTGTGTATTTTGCTTTTCGTTCCATATTTATCTCTTAGAATATGAAAAATCAATTTTAGTTCGTTACTTTCGATAATCAAATAAAGATTTGATAATGCCAATTAATGTACTCACTTCATTATAAGTTAAGTGATTTATTCTTTTGAATATGTTTCTAATATTATAAAGCATTTTTTCTTTTTTTTCTGGTGTTCTATAAAAATTTGTTACATCTAGCATCTTTTCTAAGTGAGATAAAAAATTTGTGATATCTTTTTGATCAGCTAAGTCCTGTACGCGGTTAATTTTTCCTTGCGATATATCTGATAATTCATAGCATAGTAGTGCAGAAGAGATTGCTATATTTATAGATTTAGAATTTGGGTCCGTCGGAATATAAACTATTTTATTTGCATATGAGATCACATCATTATCTAATCCAGATCTTTCTGCTCCAAATAATATTCCGATTTTATTTAATTGTACGTTTTGTTCTTTTACGTCATTTTTTATTTCTTTAGAACTAATATGCTCTTTGTTCAAGTCTCTTGAACGCGCTGAGGTAGCATATATGAATTCTAGATCTTCAACTGCTTGATGAAAAGAATCAAAAACTTTTGCATTTTTTATTATCTCTACTGATTTAACAGCGGTTGCTTCTGCAGCTTTATTTGGCCATCCATCTCTGGGGTTTACTATTCTCAATTCACTAAAGCCAAAATTGCCCATACTTCTGGCGGTGAAACCAATATTTTCACCCATCTGTGGGTTTACTAAAATTATTACTGGTTTGTTAGACAATTATTTTTGCCTCCAGGTTGTTGTGCCGTCCGGTTTGTCTTCCAAGATTATTCCTTTTTCTTGTAATATCACTCTAATCTTATCAGCTTCAGCCCAATTTTTATTGAGTTTTGCTTGTTTTCTTTTTTCTATTAAGCTCTCTATGTTTTCGTCGTGTTTCACGTGAAACCATGTTTTTGGATCAGAGTAGAAAAGCCCTAATATTCTGCCGGCGTTTAATAGTTTCTTAGCAATGTCTTCTTTTTCAGTATCTGCTTTGTTATATTCTTTTACAATATCATGCATGACACTTAAAGCTGCGGGTATATTCATATCATTATTTATAGCAGCCAGTATCCTTGAGTCTAGAACATTGCTAGGTGACAAATTGATATGATTGCTAAGAATCCTATAAAAGCTATCAAGACTTTTTTTAGCATCTTCTATAGATTTCTCAGTCCAATTTAGCGGCTTTCTATAATGAGTTGAGAGATAAACATATCTTATAGTTTCTCCTTTGATTCCTTTTTCTAGCAAATCTTTTATTGTGAAGAAGTTACCCAAAGATTTACTCATTTTTTCTCCCTCAACTGTCAGGAAACCATTATGTATCCAGTGTTTTGCATAGCTACTTTCTTCATAACATGAGCAAGATTGAGCAATCTCATTTGTATGGTGAGGAAATATCAAGTCTACTCCTCCACCATGTATATCAAAATTTTGCCCCAGATATTTTGTACTCATTGCTGAGCACTCAATATGCCATCCTGGTCTTCCATCTCCCCACGGACTTTGAAATATAGAGGATGGGTCGTCTTCATTTTTTGCAGGTTTCCATAAAACAAAATCTTCTGGTGATTTTTTTGCACTATTGACCTCGACTCTATGACCTGCTTCTAACTCTTTAATATCTTTCCTAGCGAGTTTTCCGTAATCTGAAAAAGATGATACATTAAAATAGACATGATTATCTGCAGTATATGCTTTCTTCTTTTCTATCAATGTAGAAATCATATCTATGATTTCTTTCATATGCTCTGTGGCTTTGGGTTCAATATTTGGAGGCAAACAGTTTAGTTTTTCGATATCTGAATAAAAGCTTTGTAGAACATTTTCGGTTAGTGCTTTTATGGTTGTATTTTTCTCTTTAGCCGAAGCATTGATCTTATCATCTACATCTGTAATATTTCTTACATATTTAACTTTATCCTTTCCATATTTTTCAATCAGCAACCTATATAGGATATCATAAACTACTATTGAACGCGCATTTCCTATATGTGGTCTATCATATACTGTAGGCCCACATACATACATAGATATTGTAGCATTAGCAGGTTTGAATTCTTCTATGGCTTTTGAAGCGCTATTAAAAAATTTTATATTCATGTCAAGTTATCTTAGGTGGACATAACCACCCTAGGTTTATATATTCAGAGTACTAAAAGTTAGTTATTATAACCTATTAAGTCAATTACTAAGGTGAAAAAACTCAGTCTAAAACGTTCATATATATTATTTATACATGACTTATCACTAAGTATTATATCTTTTGTTTCTGCATGGATAATAAGATTTGTTGATCAGTTAGAGGTAATTCAATGGTCAATTATTCCACAGATTACCATAGAATTTGCTTTTGTATCTTTCATAGTTCTTTTATATTCGGATATACATAAACGTAGTTGGAGATATTCAGTAGAAAAAGATTATCTCAAACTTTTTCAGGCAGCTATTCTTATTAATTTAGTATTTTTTATAGGGAAGTTCTTATTAGACCGATTAGAGAATATCCCAAGGTCAATATTTGTAATTAACACTATTCTTTTTTCGATATTATTGTTGAGTTCCAGAATTACTTATAAATATCTAATTCATATAAGATCGGGACAAGGAAACGTTTTCTCCGTTACTAGAGTGCCTGTTTTACTTGCAGGTGTAGATGATAGAGCTGAATTATTCATGAGAGAAAATTCTCAGACTAATTTTTATAATATTGTTGGAGTTATAGATGATAATGTTTCACGAAAAGGCTCGATGATATATGGTGCCGAAATTCTAGGAGATCTAAAAGGTTTTAAAAAAGTATATAATAGACTTCAGAAAAAACAGTTATTACCACGTCGTATCATTATTTCTGATAAATATTCTAGTAAACAATATATTGATGAACTCTCTTTATTATCAGAAAAGTACGGTATCAAATTAGCCCGTTTGCCAAAGGTGACTGAGTTAGATTATTCTTTAATAGGTTCAAAAAATCTTAAACCTATTATTATTGAAGACTTACTTGTGAGAGATCAGAGTTTGGTGGGGGCAGATTCTGTATACGAACTAGTGCGTGGAAAAACAATATTAGTTACCGGTGCTGGAGGGACAATAGGCAGGGAGCTCTCTAGGCAGATTTCTAGCTCTAACCCGAGTAAAATAATATTATTAGAAAATTCTGAATATAATTTATATGAAGTTTATGAAGATATAAAAAAGCACTATCCAAATGTTAAATCAGAGCATTATATAGCTGATATTCGTGATAAAGATTTGTGTGATCACATATTTAAGACTACAAAGCCTTCTATCGTATTTCATGCTGCTGCGCTTAAGCATGTTCCTATTGTTGAATCAAATTTTTCTGAAGGAATCAAAGTAAATATTTTTGGTACCAAAAATATTGCAGACCTTGCTGTAGAACATGATGTGGAATCTATGGTGCTGATATCTACTGATAAAGCAGTTGATCCAAGTAGCGTGATGGGTGCAACGAAAAGGGCAGCAGAAATGTATATTAAAGCACTTGGCGATTCTTCAAAAAATACTGGAACAAATTTTACAGCAGTGAGGTTTGGTAACGTACTTGGTTCTTCTGGATCTGTAATTCCTCTATTTAAGAGGCAGATAGCTGAGGGTGGTCCTATTACTGTTACAGATCCAAAAATGAAAAGATACTTTATGACTGTACGAGAAGCAGTCAAACTAGTTTTGCAAGCTTCTGCATACAGCGTAAAAGGTTCAAAGAAAAATAGTCTGTATATATTAGATATGGGTGAACAAGTTTATATAAAAGACCTTGCAAAAAATATGATAGAAATGGCTGGTCTAGAATTAGGGAAAGATATAGAAATTGAATATACTGGTTTGAGGCCTGGTGAAAAACTATCTGAGGCTCTGTTTAATAAAAATGAAAAATATAATAAGACAGAATCAGATTTAGTATTTGAAGTTGATCAACATGATGTAGACTTTATTAAAATGAGTAAAATGTTCGAAAAGATGCTTTACTCTTTAAAAACAAAAAACATTAGCAAAAGCGATTCTATTAAAATTTTGCAGCAAATTGTGGTCACATATGGGCGTAAAACAAAATAAAAGATTTCTTAAATCTATAGACTTACCTCATTCCTATTTCTTGCCATTTATTGTGATGATATGCACATCAGCAATCACTTTAATTTACTTAATATTTGACGAGTATTATACAAGCTATAATGAGCTTAATAGGCAGCTTTTATCAGAGTCTGAAAGAATTGAAAGGTCTTTCTCAGATGTAGTAAAGCATACAGAATTTGTCATGAAAGTAATCTTAATGCAGATAAAAACTGATTACAAAAATATAGAGCATGTAGAAAATGTGATGAATAAGTATTCAGTTAATCCGCATTTAAATAATGTTTTGGCATGGACGGTTTTCTCTTGGTTTGATGAAAATGGTATAAAGAAAGTTGATTCAATGTCGGGCACATTAGTGCAGCAAACTCATGATAATACAAGGTTTTATTTGTCTAACAAAAAAAGAAATGACGGTGAATTACAGATAGGAGACGTTATATTTGGTTTAACAAGCAAAAGAAATGTGCTTCCTGCTAGTATCTCTGCTTCTGGTACAGATGGTCAAGATATTGGTTATCTAACAATAGGTTTTGATTTATTTGAATTATGTGAGAATTTGAGACAAAAACTCAAAGATCCTGATATTACTTTCGCTTTACTTAATAAAAATTTTGAAATTGTAACGCAGCAAAATGGTTTTTCTAAAAGGGGAAATATAATTAATGAAAGCTCTATCAAGAAGCTTGTGAAAAATAAGAATATTAGTTTTCAGACGTTAAAAAGTTTTTCTCAAAGTAACCTATTGCTAGATAATAATGGGGTATATATGCAGAAATTGCAGAATTATCCTTTCGCCATATATTTGCAGTATAATAACCATAGGTTTATCAAATCTTTACGTAAGGATGTGGTGTATAGATCTTTTGAGGTGTTTATTTTTACCGTAGTATCTTTCTTTATTATTGTATTTATTTATAAAAGAG
>JAHZKS010000084.1 GCA_022600235.1 Alphaproteobacteria bacterium
AGATATAGAAGATGGAATTTTAGAAGCTAGAGTTATATATAAACAAGATGCTGAAAATAATACTGCAATGGTTGGAACTGCACATATGTATAATTTCAAGGCTGTGAAAACTCCTGTGATAACAAAGCTTATTTTATTATCTCCTTTTGGGATGATAAAGAAAAGCTTGCAAGGTAGCTCTCTAATCCCATTCCAACACATGGAAATACCTTTTACTTTTCAGAACAATAAAATTAGTATAAAAAATTCTTATGCAATAGGAAAAGTTTTATCTCTTGGATTGGAAGGGTCTGTAGATAGAAAAACTTCTTTGATAAACATAAAAGGTAAAGTAATACCAAAAACAAAATTCAACACTGTACTAGCTAAGATGAAAGGTAAAAATGCTTCAACCACTGAGAAACAAGGGTTTATATCAACAAATTTCTCTGTCAAAGGCACTATAGAAGAACCATCTGTAAATATGAATCCAGTAAGTGCAGCCATATCATTTCTTCTAAGATTAAGTCCTATAGGTTTGGTATAAAAACATGATAACTGTAAAAAACACATCCCAGATATATGGTATTTTATCCAAGATAATAAACCTATTCATTTATTCCCTGATCTCAATAATAATCAAACTCTCTTTATCTCATTTACATCCTTTTCAAATAGTATTCCTAATGAATATTACAGGGCTTGTATTAACATCAGCAATTTTATTATTCAAGAGAAACACTATTATCCCTAACAACATCTCAAAAACTTATTTTACTCGTGGCATAGTTTTTACCTTAGGTATTATATGTTGGATTCTATCTCTAAAATTCATACCGATAACTGAGGCTACAGCAATTAGTTATCTTACACCCATTATGGCAGGGATATTTGCATCCTTATTATTTAAAGAGAATTTAAATAAGCATATTATAATATCATTACTAATAAGCATATTAGGTATGGTAATTATTTTAAAACCTTTCCAGAACGTTATCTTAGCGAACGGTGTCTCCCTTGCAATATTATCTGCAATCTCATGGGCAGCGCATGATGTTATAGTCAAATTACAAACACGCACAGAATCCTGGTTAAAGCAATCTCATACAATGTTCTTTATTGTTTCTGTTTTCACATTACCTATGGCTGCTTATGTCTGGGCCCCTATTCAATTACACTATTTCCTGCTTGCAATACTAATTGGATTATTATCTGTGATTAATAAATTTTTCTTGGTAAACGCTTTATCTAAAGCAGAACTAGTAATTTTAGCACCTGTAACATTTTTAAGATTAGTATTCACTGCTTTAATGGCTTACATAGCATTTGGTGAAATAATAGATATATACAGTATTATAGGAGTAGTTCTTATAATATGTTCTACTTTATTTATGCTAAAGACAGTAAGGATTAAGAAAAATACTAATGGTGGGTCTGGGAAGAGTTGAACTTCCGACCTCACGCTTATCAGGCGTGCGCTCTAACCACCTGAGCTACAGACCCCAATAGTATTTCGTTAGCCGCTTGATAATTAATCGTTTGACACGAAAAGTCAAGAAAAACCAAATTTTATTGTCGATCCAATAAAATTCTGGTATATAGATTATATGATAAAAACAGACACAGATACAAAAAAACAACTAAACGTCATACTTGTAGCGCCACGAGGATTCTGTGCTGGAGTAGAAAGAGCTGTACTAATTGTAGAGAAAGCTCTAGAAAAATATGGCCCACCTATATATGTGCGACATGAAATAGTGCATAATAAATATGTTGTTGAAACCTTAAAGAAAAAAGGTGCAATCTTCGTAGAAAACACTTCAGAGATTCCTTATGGTGCAAGAACAATATTTAGTGCACACGGTGTATCTGACCGAGTAGAAGAAGAAGCTAAAGAAAGAAACTTGCCAGTAATAGATGCAACATGCCCTCTAGTAACAAAAGTGCACTTAGCTGCCCAAAAACATGAGTCTTTAGGAAAACAGATTATTATGATCGGGCACAAAGGACATGCAGAAGTAGAAGGAACAACTGGTAAAGTAAAACAAGATGTTGATGTAATATCATCAAAAGAAGAAGTATGGAATCTTACAGTAAAAGAGCCTGATAATTTAGCATATGTCACTCAAACTACACTAAGCGTAGATGACACAAGTCAAATTATTGATGAATTAAAAAAAAGATTCCCAAAAATAACAGGGCCTAGTTCTCAGGATATATGCTACGCAACACAAAACAGACAAAATGCAGTACGTCTTCTTGCAAACGAAGTAGATGTTATCTTGGTAGTTGGAGCACAAAATAGTTCTAACTCAAATAGACTGAAAGACTTAGGAGAAGAATTATCAACACCCTCATATCTAATAGATAGTGCAGAAAAAATAGAATTATCTTGGCTAGAAAATATTAATTCTGTTGGAATCACTGCAGGAGCATCAGCACCTGAAGTTTTGGTTCAAGAAGTAGTAAATAAACTAAAGAAATTCTTTGATATATCTCTGAAAGAATTAACGGATAAAAAAGAAAATATTCACTTCAAACTTCCATTAGAAGTGAGAGCTTAATTTTTCTCTTGTAGAACTTCAATAGCAGATGATATTCTGGTTTTCACTGAAATATCTTTATACCCTTCTGGTAAATCTTTTCTTTCACCTATCCTTATAAAGGCTTCATCAATTACTTCACCATCATTATCTAAAAAAGTAACCATTGTTGAATCGTTTGCCACTACAAACGCTTTATTAGCGTTTGATGATATGTTTTGAATTAAATATTCATCATTACTGATTTTTGTAATTGTAATATCTTCAGCGCTATCTTCTTTATTCGCATCTACTTCTTGACTACTAGAACTATCTGCACTAGTAAGATCCACTGCTGAATCTGCAGAAGACATATCTGAAGATTCAATAGAGTTTCTATTAAAGATAACAAATAGTACCACCACTACTGCAACAGTTGTAAATGCCGCAGCTGCAATTTTAATATACTTAGGATTCTGAACCGCATGAATAAGTTGATCTTTTAAAGATGTATTGTCTTCACTTGCAGCATCTCCATCTATCACTTTTTCATCTTGATCTAACGATTCTTCTTCTCCATTCTTGAAAGCAGTAATTCTTTTTTCAATATCCACTCTTAAATGTTTTGCATACAAGCGAATGTAACCAAGAGTGAATACATCTGGTGGCAAATCATTATTATCTTCTATATTACGCAAGTATTCTTCTTTTACTCTTAGCTTCTCAGAAATTTGGGCCAATGTTAAATTCCTTTTCTCCCTTACTTCCTTCAAATATTTTCCTATTTCACTCATACAGAACCACTAATTTATTAATATACTACTCTGTTTAGTTGCAACAATCAATTTCGCTGAGTCAATATCTTCTAAACATTGTATAGATTTGATAAATTCACTAAATACCAGGACTTCTCTGTTATTTCTTTGCAACCATTTGCTAATTTTAGCTTTAATATTAGGAGCAGATATCTTAGCTACTTTTAATGTGACCTCACGTTGCTGGTCATATATATCATCTTTTAAAGCCTTTATTAACATACGTTCCCAATATCCATCTTGGGATAATTGATCTGATTTTGTGTGCAGCCAATTATAATGTAGCTTCTCCCCTAAATCGAAATATATTTTTCCTACATCTATAAAAGAAAGGTCCGTTTTATTTGCAACTTCTACAATATCCATAGCAGAATGCATAGGAGATAAACAAGACACCTTAGAAGCAATAGATTTTGAAACTTTTTGACATGAGAAATAATGATTTCTATCCTCATAATTGTTTTTTGTTGATCCAACAAATAGTCCTTCTGCTTTATCAAATAGCTTTGCAACACCTGTTTTGAATTTCTCTATCACATCAGATACATTTAGCGGCTGAGGTTTATTACGTAAGAACCAGAATATTGCTCTCTGCAAGAACATTCGTACCTCACAGAATAGTTCTATTTTTATAGAATATTGGCTAACCTTTTCTATCTCTTGCCACAATTTTTCTATTTCAAACACTTCCCAAACTACACTATATGCTCTTGCTATATCGCAACCATTAAGACCAGTATATTCTTGAGCACTGTGGAAAAAATATGGCCCCACATGATCTATAATATTGTTAGACACAATCGCTGAGATAATCTCTTTTTTCAGCTGATGATTAATAATGTAGTCTTTAAATTTATCACGCATTTTTGTTGGAAAATAAGCAAGCAAGAACTTCTCATAATACGTATTTTGAGGTAAAGAAGAATCAATTAAACTTTCATACACAGATCTTTTACTATAAGCAGTCAGAACAGATATCTCGGGTCTAGAAAAACCTAACCTATCTTGGTGTCTCCTTGAAATCTCGTTTTTCATAGGTAGATATTCTAGCTCTGAATCTAAATCAACTTTATCTTCGAGAATACCTATTAATTTAGTATAAAACTCAAAGTGAGTTACACTGTTATTTATTGATATAGAAATACTCTGATTCTGAGAAAGATCATGATGTAGTACAAGCGACGCCACTTCATCTTGCATAGATGAGAGAACCTTATCTCTATTATTTTTTGTAATCTTCTTGTCTACTACCGCAGCATCTAAAGCAATCTTAATATTTACCTCATGGTCTGAGCAATTTACTCCTGCAGAGTTATCAATAAAGTCTGCATTCACCAAACCACCCTTAAAAGCATACTCAATTCTACCTAACTGTGTAAATCCTAGGTTCCCTCCTTCACCTACAACCTTACATTGTAAACTACTACCATTTACTCTTACTGAATCATTACTCTTATTTCCTATCTCATCGTTTATCTCACGCTCTGCTTTCACATATGTTCCTATGCCACCGTTCCAAAGCAGATCTACCTTCGCAGTCAATATAGATCTTATCAAACAATCTGGATCCAATGAATCTTGCTTTATACCAAAAAGATTTTTCATCTCATTAGATATCTTGATAGATTTTGCGCTCCTCTCAAATACTCCACCGCCTTTAGATATCAATTCTTTTTTGTAATCACTCCAGTTTGATCTAGGTAAATCAAATAACCTCTTTCTCTCTTTATAACTCTTACTTGCATCAGGAGTAGGATCTACGAATATATGTAAATGATTGAAAGCAGCAACTAACTTAATACACTTCGAAAGAAGCATACCGTTGCCAAATACATCACCTGACATATCTCCAATACCCACAGCAGTGAACTCTTCTTTCTGAATATCAATTCCTAATTTTGTAAAATGTTCTGTTACAGAAACCCAGGCACCACGGGCTGTTATACCCATTTTCTTATGGTCATAACCATATTCCCCACCAGAAGCAAATGCATCACCAAGCCAAAAATTATACTCCTGTGAAACAGCGTTTGCAGTATCAGAGAAAGTTGCAGTACCTTTGTCAGCTGCGACTACTAAGTAAGGGTCATCACCATCAAAACACTGAACCTGGCTTGGCTTTACTATTTTCCCCAACACTATATTGTCTGTAATATCCAGCATCCCTCTTAAAAATGTTTTATAACATTCAACACCAGCATTCATGAATTCTTCTCGTGTTTTAAAATCTTCAGCATTCTTTACGAGAAAACCACCTTTTGCACCATCAGGAACTATTATTGAGTTTTTAGTCATCTGAGCTTTCATTAAACCTAGAACTTCTGTTCTATAATCTTCTACCCTGTCAGACCACCTTAGACCTCCTCTAGAGATTTTTCCTCCACGCAAATGTACACCTTCCATTTTTACAGAATAAACAAAGATCTCAGCATAAGCTTTTGGCAAAGGTAATTCAGATATGTTTTTAGAATCAAATTTGAAAGATATATAATCTCTAAAGCCTCCTTCATTATCTTGCTTAAAATAGTTTGTTCTTAAAGTTCGTTTAATTAACTCTAAAAACTTCTGTAAAACTTTATCTTCGGAACTATTAGAAACTCTAAAAAGAGCAGATTTGATTTTCTTCTCAATTTGGGCAGAAGACTCTTTATCATAATTCTCAGGATGCAACCTAGAGTAAAAATAGTCGATAATCAGCTTTGTAATATTACCGTTTTTAACAAGAGTAGATTTTATAAAAGCTTGGCTATATACAAATTTAATTTGCAACATATAGCGACAATAAGCATCTAAAAGAAAAATCTCTCTCCATGTCAAACCAACTTTCAGAGCAAGGTTATTAATTAAGTTATTACGTATCTTCCCTTGAAATACCGCCTCTATAACATTTTGAATATTATCCCTGATCTCGTTTAAATCATAATTTGCAGAAACCATTAGAGAAAAATCCTGTATCACAACCGGCTGCAGAGAAATAGCTGTATTTACTCTGAATACATTCTCCTCTATCGTACAAAAGCCCATATTCTCTATAATAGGCATCACTTTGTGTAGATCAACTTTGCTCTCCAAATTATAGGTCTTTAGACTAAAATTTTTAGGGTTGGCATTTCTTTTTTTACACAAATTAAATAGAGGCTTAGCATCCATCAGAGCCTGATTCACATATTCCATATCATCCACTGCATCTTCTACAGAGAACTTTAGTTTATAGTTTGCTGGAAATGCTTTTCTATACATCCTCAACAAATTGTTAGTATGCTCAATCCCAAATTTTCTCTCTATGAAAACATCAAGATTCTCATCCCATCTTTTTGTGACATCATCTAATTTTTGCTCAATCTTATGCATGTCAGCTCTCATCTTTCTATTATCACTAACACGCATAGCAATATGAATATAAGCCAAGCCCATAATAGAAAAGCGCAGAGTACTATGTACAAACCTCCCTTTTATATTTTCGCTTATAATAGATTGAACCCTCTCAACTATATCAGACGTAACCCTGGATTTAGGAAAGAACACCAGTAAGTTCATAAAAAACTTACAACGGTTTTCCCTGGCAAAAAACAAAACCCTAGGATTGTTTAGAGATGATATAATCATCATAGTCATTAAAAACAATTCGTCTTCAGACAACTGGAATAACTCGTCTCTAGGAAGAGTTTCAATAATACTGAATAGCTCTTTCTGATTAAAACTAGTTTCATGAAAACCAGCTTTTCTTACGACAGCATCAACCTTATACCTGATTATTGGAATCTGGTTAACACTTTGATAGTCAAGCCTAGTAGCAAACAAACCAAAGAAGACTCTTGCTTTTATTGGCTTGTTATTCTTGCCTCTCTTCACTACACATATGTAATCTAGATTTGTTCTTCTGTGCACAGGTGATATTTCCCTAGTTTTTCCTATCGTAACTTTCTCATCACCTACTAGAAAATTATTAGCTCCAAAGACATCACTAGCTATAGCTGAATGAAAATCGGAAGTTTCCATCTTTACAATACCAAGAGAAGAATTTCTTACAGCCTCAACTCCCTTCCCAGAAGTTGAAAACTTATATTCTCTGTACCCTATAAATGTGAAATTCTCACTCCTAAGCCACCTTAAAAATTCTTTATCTTCATTATTAGATTCAGACTCCAAAAACCAACTATTAGCTTCATCTAATTTCTTAAGCGTTGGCTGCCAATCTGCAGACGTTACCCTAGTATAAGAAAGAATTTTATTGAGTTTAGATTCCAAATCTTCTATATACCCTTCTTCTTTAAGCAAGGAAACTTTTATATATATTGCAGACTCATTAGGAGGATTATTTTCATCAGATTCTTTAATGCTTTGAACCTTTCCCTTAGCATCCCTATTAACACATAATAAAGCATTAATTCTGTGCTTTACTTTGTATTTACGCTTATTAAAGAACTCTGTTAAAGAATCAACAATAAATGGCATATCATCATTGATAATAGCAATAATTACACTCACACCCTCAGCATCAGAACTCGCTTCTAACTCTTCAATTTTAATATGGTGTTTTTTTGGCTGCTTTTTTGAAACTTCACTATATACAAACGTAGAAATTTGTGTGAACTCCTCCACGTCATAGAATTTTTTGTCATCTATAGGTATATAAGAGTAGAAAGACTCAACAAAGCCTTTAAACAAACTATCACCTTTATAATGCGCAGCTTTATCAATAATCTTACGTTTTATGTTACTATTCTCGAACATATGTGCTACAATCGCCCGCCTATTAAGATCTTATCATTCGTATGCATTTTTAATGTAAAGAAATTCATCTCACCAATAAATGATACAGTATATATAACTTATGTTCAATAACACACAAGCAAATATTAAAAATACTATTTATGCACCTTGTTCCCCAGTGCAAAAATCCGGTATTATAGTTATCAGAATATCTGGATCTGATGTGAAAAAAGTTATAACAGACCTAAACTGCTCTAGTTTACAGACAAGACATGCTACACTTACAAATATATACCATCCTAAAACAAAGAATCTCATAGATCGATGCATTGCTATCTTCTACGAAGGCCCCAATAGCTTCACCGGCGAAGATGTACTAGAACTTAATATACACGGTGGACGTGCAGTACTAGACCTAACACTCAACGCACTATCTAATATAAAGAATCTGAGAGTTGCCGAACCAGGCGAATTCTCAATGAGAGCATTTCTTAACAAAAAAATGGACCTAACAGAAGTAGAAGGCTTACAAGATCTCATAAATTCCAACACCGAGGCACAGCACAAACAAGCCCTAAAACAAACCTCAGGAAAACTAAAAAATATATATGAAGGCTGGCGAAGTTCTCTTCTGGAAATATTAGGAAACATTGAAGCTTATATAGATTTCCCAGACGAAGATATACCATCTGATTTAGCCCAAACTATAGAAAAAAAGATTTCCACATTAATATTTTCTATAGAACAACATCTGCAAAGCTCCAAAATAGGAGAAAAACTTATTGAAGGGTTATATATCACTATATTGGGAGCGACGAATGCTGGTAAATCTTCTTTTAATAAATAAAATCTCTAAGAAAGACCTAGCAATAGTCTCTAATATTGAAGGTACAACACGTGATGTTATTGAGATTGATCTAGATATATCTGGTTATCCAGTAATTCTAGCTGATACAGCTGGACTTCGTAATAGCAATGACCAAATAGAGAATGAAGGTATAAAGAGATCAATAGATAGGGCAAACAAAGCCGATCTAAAAATTATACTTATTGATGGAAGTAAGAAGAATCCAGAGAAAGAAGTAGCAAAGTTTTTAGATGATAATTCAATTGTTGTAATAAACAAAACTGATTTAATAGAATCTAAAATACCAAATCATATAGAAGGTTATAAAGCGATACATCTTTCTATAAAAGATGATATTGGTCTTGATATTTTAATAAAAGAAATTACAGATTTTACTAAAAATTTCTTTGAGAAATCAGATAACACGCCTCTACTTACTAAACAGAGATATAAAGAAAATCTATTAAAATGCAGAGAATGTTTAAAAAATATAGATTTAAACACAGATATAGTACTAGCAGCAGAAGAACTTAGAATGTCAGCTAAC
>JAHZKS010000085.1 GCA_022600235.1 Alphaproteobacteria bacterium
AGCATATTTTTTCTTTATGCGAACTAAATGATGCAGGAAGTGTGAAATCTGCTTGATGTTGCATAGTATTGATAGTAGGAAATGTATTGCTAATCCAATTTGAAGCTTCTTCTGCAAATTTGATCTGCATATCAACAGCTTCATAAGATTTTATATCATCAAATTGCCTTAGCAATTGGACTGTCTTTTGCCTAACTATATATTCATACCCAGGCCCTAACTCTACGAAATGCAAACTCTCCTTTAATAGTTTTTTTATCTCTTCAGCGCTGTCTCTAATAACAGAGCTATCCTCCTTCATTATATAGTAAGAATCTGTATCTTTTATTAATTTGTCATAATAGTTTTTTGTATCTTCATAGACATAATCTATCATATGTCCTTCTCTTTTCCCTGAGAATAAATCTTCAAAATCTTTAGCTACTTTTTCTAAATAAACGGAGCCTTGATCTTTGATTTTTGTGGAAGCTGTATTCATGGTAGTGCTCAGCAATTAAAGTTTATAAAAATTAACCGTTTTATACTCATACATTATTATTATGATATAATAAATGAAAATATGTTATTTTATTAACTATTAGAGCGTGAGTTATTTTGACTAATATCAACTTTTGCTACCCACTTCACATAAAATGGACTATGATAACTGCTGTTTTTTGTACAAACTGATGTAAATTACAATGTATTATGGAAAATAAATCTAAATCTCCTGTAGTACTATGCATATTAGATGGATGGGGCATTGGCCCAGACACTCCATATAATGCAATCCATAATGCTAAGCCGCATTACTTTAACAAACTTAAGGAAACCTATCCGAATTCTCAGTTATGTACCTCAGGAGAAGAAGTTGGTTTACCGCCAGAACAAATGGGGAACTCAGAAGTAGGACATATGACCATAGGAAGCGGCAGACCTATAGAACAAGATATACTCAGAATTAACAAATTGCTATCCTCAGGAGAATTTTTTAATACTCCAGAGATGAAGAAATTAGTTAAAAAACTAAAGAATTCAAATAACTCATGCCACCTTATAGGGCTAGTATCAGATGGAGGGGTGCACTCGCATATTGACCATACTTTAGAGATCGCTAGTTTTCTGAATGATAATCAGATCCATACCCACCTACATATTATTACTGACGGAAGAGATACACTCCCGCAATCTGGAATAAAGTATATAAAAACTATCAATTCGTTTGCCAAAAACAAAGATTATGTTTCCATCTCTACTATTAGCGGTAGATATTACTCCATGGATAGAGATCAAAGATATGAAAGAACAAAACAGGCGTATAAAACTATAGTTGAAGGAAATAATAAAACCTTTGATAATCCTGAAACAGCGATATTAAATTCTTACTCTAATAATATAAATGATGAGTTTGTGGAACCTCAATCCTCAAAATATTATAATGGAATGAAAAAGAATGATGCAGTGCTATTTTCAAATTTTCGTTCAGATAGAATGAGGCAAATGGTTTCATCGATCGTTATGCCAAGCAATATTTTTCAAGAATTTGAGAAAAAAGATATTGCTCTCTCTTACAGTTTAACAATGACTTCTTATTCAAGTGATATAGGAAAATATAGCGATGTAATATTAAAAAACCTTTCTATAAATAATACTCTTGCGAAAGTTCTTGAAACAAATGGTATGTCACAGCTACGCATAGCAGAAACTGAGAAATATGCCCACGTTACATTTTTCTTTAATGCTGGAGTCGAAACACCCTGTTCTAACGAAGAAAGGATCCTAATAAATTCTCCAAAAGTCTCTACTTATGATTTGAAACCAGAGATGTCTGCATATGAACTCACAGATAAACTAATAGAGGAAATTAACTCTAATAAACATGATTTCATTGTTGTGAATTATGCTAATGCAGATATGGTTGGCCATACTGGAAATTATGATGCAACAATAAAAGCTATAAAGCATATTGATAGTTGCTTAGAAAGACTCACAAAAACAGTGCTCAAGAAAAAAGGTTCTATACTAATAACAGCAGATCATGGTAACGCTGAAGTAATGTTTGATAAAGAAAAGAATTCAGAATATACTTCACACACTACTAACCCTGTACCTTTAATTTTTGTGGATTCAGAACTAGAGAAATGTAATAACAACCTATCAGATGGTACGTTATCTGATATAGCACCTACTATATTATCGTTATTCAATATTAAACAACCACAAGATATGAAAGGTAAAAACTTATTATCAAAAATATATGCCTAAAAAGAACAAATCTACTCTGCAACATTTTTCAGAAATATTAGTAATTATTTTTATTGCGATACTCGTTAGGTCAATATTATTTGAGCCATATGTTGTACCAAGCTCTTCTATGTTACCAAACTTGTTGATAGGAGACAGAGTAATGGTAAATAAATATTTGTATGGGATTAGCAACCGCTCTTTCCCATTTTCACCAAATATATTTAAAGATAGAGTTTTCACACTCAAAAAACCTGAACGTGGAGATATTGTAGTCTTTGAAACAGATAGAGTATACATAAAGAGATTAATAGGCCTACCAGGAGATAAAATACAAATGATTGCAGGGTCATTATATATAAACGATCATAAAGTTGTAAAAACACTAACACATCCATTTGAGTATGATAAAGAAATCAAAATACCTCAATATATAGAAACTTTACCCAATCATGTCACTCACACTGTACTAGATTTTCTAGTCGCTGGTAGATTTGATAATACAAAAATTTATCATGTGCCTGAAAACCATTATTTTTTCATGGGCGACAATAGAGATGATTCAAGAGATAGTCGTGACCTAACTGGAAATATAGGATTTGTACATGAAAAAGACCTTCTCGGCAAAGTAAGCAGAGTTTTCTTTTCTTCAAAAGAAATTAGCTGGTATAATATTCCGAATATAATATTAAAAATCAGACCTCATAGGTTCTTTCATTCATTATTATAAATAATATGCTTACAGAATTATCAAAAAAACTTGGACATAATTTTAATAATATAAAACTACTTGAAGAAGCCCTGACACACCCAAGTTCATCTGAAAATCTCAACTACGAACGTTTAGAATTCTTAGGAGACTCTGTTCTTTCTTTGGTAATTACTACATTGCTAGTAGATAAATTTCAAAATGAAAAAGAAGGAGATTTAGCAAAAAGAAGAGCATCTTTAGTTAATGGAAAATCTCTACATAAAATTTCTAATATTATCGGCTTAGGAGAATATATAATATTATCTGAAGGAGAAGAAAACACTGGTGGGAGGAGCAATCCTAAAATACTAGAAGACACGATAGAAGCAATCATTGGTGCCATATATGTAGATGGCGGACTTGATCCATGCAAAATATTTGTATCAAAATATTGGAATGATATAATCGATAGTGATATCACACCACCTATAGATAATAAAACATTCTTGCAAGAATGGGCACAAAGTAAAGGCTATAAATTACCAGAATACAAAGTATTAGATAGAACAGGACCAGATCATAAACCCTCTTTCTCTGTGCAGGTTACAGTTGGAGATCTAACACCGTGCATAGCATCTTCGCACTCTAAAAAAGAAGCAGAAAAGGAAGCTGCCCAACTTATGATTAATTATATAAAAGAACAGCATGAACCAAAAAGCTAATTTTATTGCATTTATAGGAGCACCAAATGTAGGAAAATCTACATTACTTAATAAGCTTATAGGTCAAAAACTTTCAATCGTCACTCCAAAAGCTCAAACTACTCGTACCTCATTAAAAGGTATTAAAGTTTTTGGAGACACCCAACTAATTTTTATCGACACACCCGGTTTATTTGATGCAAAAACATATACTGACAAAGTGATGGTTGACTGCGCATGGCAAATGATCGCTGGAACAGATCATGTTTGTTTGTTAGTAGATGCAAAAAATCCTATCACAAGCTTTAATAAAGATATTATAGCGAAACTCCATAAGGAGAATATACCTATTACATTGATTATTAATAAAGTTGATACCGTAGAAAAAGCCACATTGCTAGAATCAACAAAAAAACTCAACGATCTTCATCAATTCGAAAATACATTCATGATATCTGCCCTAAAAGGTAAAGGCACTGATGACCTGATCTCATATTTCACCGATACAGCACTACCTCAACCCTGGCCATTTGCAGAAGATGATATCACCACTGCACCAATTAACTTTATGGTCTCAGAGATAGTCAGAGAAAAAATATTTTTATACACAAATAAAGAAATTCCTTACTCAACCCATGTTGAAGTTGAGCATTGGGAAAAGAAAAATGAAACCGACTTCATATCAATCCTGATAAGGGTTCGAGATAAAAACCATAAAAAAATCATCTTAGGATCTGGCGGATCTTTAATAAAGAAAATTGGCACAAAATCTAGAATAGAAATACAAGAATTGTTAGAAAATAAAGTATTCCTGAAGACTCATATAAAAATCACTCCAATTGATAAAATTAAACCACAAGAGTTATATTAGTACAATATGAAGTTTTTTTATAATAAACTTCATATATAA
>JAHZKS010000086.1 GCA_022600235.1 Alphaproteobacteria bacterium
AACTATATAGATTTGATAGCTTTTTTAATTTCTTCAATTGATGACTCTATTTTATCTGACTCCATCTTCCCTCCACCTTGGCATATGAAATCGTTACCACCACCATTTGAATTAAAATGATCAGCCACAATCTTTATTAATTTTTTTGCACCGATCTTAGAATGCAGATCTTTAGTGACACCACACACAAAAGCCACCTTCTCTTGTGAGTGCCCAAAAAGCAGCCCTACAGTATTTTCTTTCTCTGATAAATATCTTTGAAGCAGGTTTCTTAAGTCTCCCATTTCTATGTCTTGTATTGTTTTGGACAGAAAATGAATCTCGTTGATAACCTGAACATCTTTATCTCCGATGGTATTAATTAATGAAGATTGTTTATGAGCTTGCAGCTCTTTCTCAAGAGATTTGTTCTTTTTCAATAAGTCAGATAACTTTCCTGAAACCTCATCATTCTTTGCTTGTAATAGCAGAGCCAAATCTGTGAGAGAATTGTAATCATTTCTCCAAGATTTATATGCTTCTCTACCTGTAACCGCCTCTATTCTTCTAATGCCAGAAGATATTGCAGATTCAGATATTATTTTGACTCCTCCTATCTCACCTAACCTAAAGACGTGCGTACCACCGCATAACTCAATCGAATGAGATTGACTTTTCCCCTGAACACTAACCACTCTCACTTCAGAATCATATTTCTCACCAAATAAAGCTATTGCCCCTTCTTTCACAGCATCATCATATTTCATTAATTGAGTTTTCACTTCTGCATCACTTAGTATCAAAGCATTGAGCTCTGACTCTATTCTATCAAGCTTATCCCTTGAGATGCTTCCATTATTACTAAAATCAAACCTTAATCTATCTTCTGCTACTAAAGATCCACGCTGAGAAACATGCTTACCTATAAGTGATTTCAGAGCAGAATGCAATAAATGAGTAGCTGTATGACTTCTACGTAGTGCGTCCCTATGCTCAACATCAATTTTCAAATGAACCACATCTCCTATTGAAACAGAACCTTGATTAATCTTGCATAGATGCGCATGCAACCCTGGCAGTGGTTTTTTTGTATCTAAAACTGAAATTTTTAAATTGTTATCATCATATATTTCTCCAATATCTCCAACTTGACCACCAGATTCTCCATAAAAAGGAGTTTGATTTGTAACAAGATAAAACTCCTTATCATTACTGATAGATTCCGCTTTCTTACCATCTTGGATTAATCCAGTGATTCTTCCTTGAGATACATCATTTGTATAGCCAAGAAATTCTGTTAATCCGTAAGAATCTTTAATATCAAACCAAATATTTTGCACTTCTTTTTCACCAGATCCAACCCAAGCTTTACGAGCTTTCTCTTTTTGCTCATTCATACATTGATTAAATTCTTCCATATTAATGGAGATTTTATTTTCTTTTAATATGTCTTCTGTAAGATCTACAGGAAAACCATATGTATCATGCAATTCAAATGCAATCTTGCCAGATAAGACTGAGTTTGGCTCTAAATCTTTTGTCTTAGAGTGAATGAGCTTCATACCTCTATCAATAGTTACTCTAAATGAGGATTCTTCCTGTTTAAATATTTCAGCAATCAGCTCCTGGTGCTTAACGAGCTCTGGAAAGCATTGACCCATCTCAGCAACAAGTATTGGCAATATCTTGTGCAGTAACAAATCATTATATTTTAAACGATGTATATGCCTTATAGCTCTACGCATAATACGCCTTAAGACATACCCTCTACCCTCATTCAAAGGCATAACTCCATCAGCTATTA
The DNA here is from genome assembly GCA_022600235.1 of Alphaproteobacteria bacterium. GTDB lineage: Bacteria > Pseudomonadota > Alphaproteobacteria > Rickettsiales > JABSSG01 > JAHZKS01. The sequence goes on from JAHZKS010000086.1 coordinate 1,784, forward strand.
AAAAAGCACTAGATCTTAAGTGATCAGCAATAATTCTGTGAGAAAATTTATTATCACCTATAGATTTAGTCTCTGTAATATCAGAGATGTTGTTTATGATAACTTTAAAAATATCAGTCTCAAAATTATCATATACTCCTTGCATAATGCTAGCGATTCTTTCTAAACCCATACCTGTATCAATAGACTTTTTAGAAAGATCAACCATCTCACCCGGCCTAATCTGGTTCTTCTCCATGAATACCAAATTCCAGATCTCAACATATCTATCTCCATCTTGGTCTTTAGTCCCTGGCAAACCTCCCTCTAAATGGTCACCTTGATCATAAAAAATCTCTGAACACGGACCACACGGACCAGTATCGCCCATAGACCAAAAATTATCGTTAGTATTTATACGTATTATTTTAGAATCCGAAAAACCAGTCACCTTCTTCCAGATAGAAAATGCTTCATCATCAGTATGATAAACAGTTATATATATATGGCTTTTGTTTAAACCCAACTCCTTGGTAATAAAATCCCATGCGTATTCTATTGCTTCTTTTTTAAAATAATCTCCAAATGAAAAATTCCCTAACATCTCAAAAAATGTAAGATGCCTCTTTGTATAACCGACATTATCTAAATCATTATGCTTACCACCCGCCCTTACACATTTCTGGCTTGAAGTCGCTCTGTTATAAGGCAGGTTCTCTTTTGCAAGAAAAACGTCTTTAAACTGCACCATTCCAGCATTAGTAAACATTAAACTTGGATCATTATGCGGCACTAATGGCGCTGAAGAAACAATCTCATGACCAACTTTACTAAAATATTTTAAAAATAATTCCCTAATTTCGTTTGTAGTTTTCATAAATAAGAAAATTTTATGTAGAGATAACAAGATAAATGAATCATAGCACTTAGTCTATTTTTATTTGATGTTTCCACATATCGATTTTTTACTATTGAAATATTTTTGCTCTAAGTGCTATACTCCTTCCAAACCAAATATGATATTATGCTCTCTCCCATTAAAACAGTATTTGCTACTACTGACATTATACTACTGGTAAATCACTACTCTATAATATTATATGAAAAACAGGAAAAAAAACTTATGGCGAGACTAACTTTAGGCGCCAAAAGCAACCCATTGCAATTAATAAAGCATATAAAAAAATATAATAATCCAAGAGTCACTCTCATATTAGATCCACAGGAAGAAACTCAAAAATATTTATCCATTCCACACACGGGTGCTCTAAAATCGAGGATAGCACTAAAAAAAGAACTAAAAAACATATCTGCAGACCTTGCATACACGATACTCACACATAAACCTAATAGACAAGATCAAAACTGGAAATATCTTATAACAAAAGTCAATCTGAACAATATAATGCATTGCCTTATCAAAGCTCTTGTTCAACATAATATATTTATATACCGAGTACATTTGCAATCTATTGGTAACATGTCTCTATGTGAAAAATTACAAAAAAACTGCAAAAAAGAAGTCTCAGCTCCAAAAAATTCATACTTCTTTATATACCTACAAAATTCTAATGATCAAATATGTGAGTTTATTTTAAAGGATAGTAATATAATAGATTATAAATCTTATACAGTAGATGAAAATAAATTATGTTCCTACATTCAAACAAGATTTTCTAGACATAAGAGTAAGCTCAGATCTCAGGAAGTTTCTGATAACAGAATTTACCTAATATTGTTACTGCCAGAACAATATCGTAGCAGCACAAAAACAGGCACAAACAGGTTTTTTCTTTCTACTAGAGACATAGCATATAAATTCTTAAAACGCACAACATCTGGTGCCTGCAATTATTCAAGCATTATAAATGAAATTGCATTTGTACGAAATAATACTAAACATATATCAATTGGTCCTGTCGAGAAAATCTCTATATTAAAGAAATTATACAGATA
>JAHZKS010000087.1 GCA_022600235.1 Alphaproteobacteria bacterium
AAGCTTTTTTCTTTGTTGTAGTAGCTTTTTTCTTTGTAGCAGTAGATTTTTAAGAACCACTTAAAGTGAGAAAGATCTAAAGTAGTAATAAATATATCTAGTTTCTGATTAGCGAGAGCTTTTACTGACTCAGGATCTGGATGGAAGAAATCTCTGTATGGGTATAAAATAAAAGCAAATACAAGAAAGAAGACTAAGAAGAAACTACACCAGGAATAGAAAATCTTCTGCTGAGTCATTACGTTAGTCATTTTAGCATAGATGATCATAAACACTACAGCTACAGGAACAACACAATATAGCTTAATGAAACTAATAGCTTCTGCACCTATACCAGGAACAACCAAACTATCTTTCATAGAACGTAGAACGTTATAGTTAAAGAGGGTAAATAACATCATCAATGCCATTGGCAAAAATTGTCTTAGTTCACTTTTTTTTATGGGAAATAAAGAATTAAAAAACCACTGAGTTCTCTCTAATAACCTCACGGAAACCACCTTTTTTTAAAGTTGTTGATATATTTGGAATTTAATCCAGCTCAGGAATATAGAAGAATAAGCAAATACAGTCAAGATCTATTTAGAAACGAAAACACACCCTATATAAGCAATGATCTTTTTATATTCTTAACTGGAATCTATTTATAGAAAATCATCAATTTATCAAATAATATAAATTATGATGTCAAAAAAAATAGAAACTAAAAGATTAAAATTACGACTTGCAAATCTTTCTGATTCTCAAGCTATAATGCAAATTTGTAATGACTGGGAAATCATTAAATGGCTTCAACCTCCATTAACATGGCCATGCAATAAAAAGACTTCTTATACTTATTTAAAATCAATGTTAGAAGAGAATAATATATTCTTGTTTGTTATAACATTGAAAAACTCAAATGAAGATGTGGGCGTTATTAGGTATGAAATATCAGAAACTCAAGAATGTATTTTTGCACAGCGCGGTTTTGCTCTTTCAGTAAAATACTGGAATCAAGGAATAATTAGTGAAGCAAGCTTGGCTGGAGATTGTTTCTTTTTTGAGAATGTAGATATCAAAGAAATACGAGCATATAATGCTATCACTAATAAAGTATCAAGCATAATAAAAAAGAAACAAGGCTTTACTTTCAAAGGAACCAGAAAGGCATATCCAGAATATAATAATGGATGCACAGAAGAAGAAATATGGATACTAACTCGTGATCAATATATGAAGCATACTGAAAATAACTAAGACACTTCCCTCTCTTTTGCTTTAGCTAAATATTTTAGATATGCTTTATTAAGAACACTTACATTCATAATCCATATAATAGCAACAATTGCAAATACTACCATCAATACTGGAGCAATAGATGTGTACGTTGCAGCTGGGAAAATCATGAACAGCAATGATTGTATAAGCGCCCCACCAGATTTAGCAAGCCTTGCACCTACAACATCCACAGCAGCCTTTCCTTTAGATCTAAGCTCTTCTTCTATAGGTATATATGTCATCTCTTTTGTAGAATCGAATAAGCTGTATTTTGCTGCTTTACTTAACACATTCTGCATAGCACCAAGAACAACCGCCAAGAATAATGGATTTATAATAAAAAAGGTTCCTAGCAATACATGAAATGCATTCTCAAATACCACTAAGCTAAAGAATCCAATACCGGTTACAAAGATTATAATTGGAGTTATAATGGCTGCAGTAAACCAACTATATCTTTTCATCAAAGATGCCCCAATTAACGAGAGGACAATAGCAAGAGCACCATTCCACTGATTTATATTACCCATAAAATACAAGTAAGAATTCATATCAGGATAAAGCTCTTTTATCTTTGCCTTCCAAGGACCTTCAAGCAAGTTTATTGCGATACCGTAAGACAATACCAGCACAACAATGTACCCCAGGTATTTAGAAGAAAATATTACCTTCACACTTTCTGTAAATGGTGTTTTCTTTGCCAATTGCTTCGCTTCTTTTTTATAAGATTTTTCAGCCACTTCAGATTCTTTCACTACTTTATCATTTATGTATTTAAATATTAACAAGACAGAAGCTGCAGCAAAAGCAATACAAGATAACAAACCTTGCACAGTGAATAACATTTTAACTTCAACAGACAAAATACTTTGCAATGTGGTGATATATTTTATTACCGTACCAGATACAAAGTTTCCGAAAGAACCTAATAGATTTATCATTGGGTAGAATCTTTTAGCTTGGTTAGTATGAATAATACGATTGGAAAACTGCCAAAAAAGAAGAAAAGTCATAGTAGATGACCATAACTCAGCCAATACATAAAAAACCACATAAAGCCATTTTCCATATAACAAGAAAAACCACTTAAAATAAACCATCTTAATTGAGAAAAAAGAAAAGTTGATTTCTCTTGTAATCAAAGAATTAATAGTCTCTGGATTTGGGTGAATAAAATCTCTATTAGGATAAAGCGCAAATGCAAATACCAAAAAGTACATCACATAAAAAATCCCCATCCCATAATAGATTTGGTTAAATTTAAATCTATTTGCAAGATTTATATACAGTACAACAACCAAAATAGCAGAAGGAACAACAAAATAAAATTTAATAAAGCTGATTGCCTCTGCTCCAATATTTGGAACAACCAAGCTATCTTTTAGAGCTTTAAGAGTTGTATAATTAAATATAGTGAAGAACAGGATCAAGGATAGAGGGATGAACTTCCCCATTTCTTCCTTTTTAATGGGCCATAAAAACGATAGTACCTTTTCCATCTAGAGAATATAAAACAAACTACATGTTTTGTAAATAAAAATAAGCATATACAAAAAATTAATATTACTGCTACTTTTGAACTATACGCGTTTCATACGCTTTGTTTAACTTCACGACATCAAACAACCATACAGCTATAAGAATCACGAATAAAACCATGAAATATGGAGCCAAAGAAGCATATGTAGCAAATGGGAATATTATAAATAGCACTGACTGTATTAAAGCACCTCCTGACTTTGCAAGACGCGCACCAACAACATCTACAGCAGCCTTTCCTTTTGATTTTATATGTTCATTTGCTGGGATATATGCCATTTCTTTTGTAGAATCAAATAGAGAGTACTTCGCTCCTTTTGTTAGAATATTTTGCACAGCACCTAAAATAACAGCAACAAAAATTGTACTCATACCAAATGTTGATACATATGGCTCAAAAAAATCACCAAATACTATAAAAGAGAAGAACCCAATACCAGTAACAAGCATCATTAAAGGAGTTAATAACGCACCCATCATCCACCCCAAATTCCTTAATATAAATCCACCAAGAACAGTAAAAGCTAAAGTCGATATACCAGTCCACTTCATTAAATTACCCATAAAATATGCATATTCTTGAGTATTAGAATAAACAAGCCTTGCTCTATCCTTCCAGACCCCCTCTATCAAATTAATTGAAATTCCGTAACAAAAAACCAAGGTCACTATTAATCCTAAATATCTTGAAGAAAGAATAATTTTAAAACTCTCTTTAAGAGTCAATTTTGTTTTTAACACCTCAGGCTTTTTAGCTTTCGATATTCTGATTGGTTTATTATCAATAACTCTATAGTTCAAATAGACAAAAAAACAAATTGCTACAACCGTAGCAATACTTGCCACAAACATTGTAAAAGACATCAAACCATTATACGAGGAACCAAATATTGATATCGAACCTATTTCTTTGACAGCTAAATACTCCATAGTCGTACCCCCTAAAGTACTACCAATATGCCCCACAAAACAATACATAGGGTACAATCTTTTTGCCTCTTCAGTATTAGTTATTTTATTTGCAAACTGCCAGTATAATAAAAATATCATAGCTGACCCCCATAGTTCGGCCACAACATAAAACAATACGTAAGTCCATTTTCCATATAACCTTAAAAACCATTTAAAATGGTCTAGATGAATAGAAAAAGATAAAAACTGAACCTCAGAATCTGTTAGTTTTGTAATAGTTTCTGGATCTGGATGGAAGAAATCACTATTTGGATATAAAACAAATGCAAAAAGAATAAAGAACGCTAAAAAAAAACCAGCGATATAGAAAAATATTCGCTGGAATGACATAATATTTGTTAAGTACGTGTACAATATCATAAATGACAGAGCAGCAGGAGTAATAACATACATCTTTATAAAACTAATAGCTTCCGCACCAACAGCGGGAACTACTAGACTATCCTTCATTGCTCTGAGTATATTATAGTTGAATAGAACACAGAAAAACATCAAACCCATACAAAAAAATTTAACCCACTCTCCTTTTTGTATTGGCACTACTGCGTAAAAAACTCGATTAAACATCAACTATTAGAAAATAAAACTTTTGCCATAATATATGTAACCTCCACGGTTTCAAGAATTATTTCATATAAGACACAAACTATCTACAAGAAGATATGTTTATACTAAATTATTTCTCAAAATAAAATAAATCAGGTAAAAGCTGTTGTACCAAAACTATGATATTCTTATACAAATCCTAGTCCAGAAATTGCATCATCAAAACTCATCCTTTTCCTGATTTGTACTGTAGATCCTTTATCTACTAAAACCTCTGAAGCATATGGTCGAAGGTTATATAATGAACTCATTGATGCACAATATGCACCCACACTAAGTATCGCTAAAATATCGCCTTCCTTTGGAGAAGCAATAGATATTTTCTCGCAAAACACATCCGATGACTCGCATATATTTCCAACAATTTTTACCTTCTGAGACTTTCCTTGAGGGTTTGAAATATTAATCACATGGTGGTAAGCAGAATACATTGCCGGTCTTATTATATGATTCATCCCAGTATCAGTGCCCACAAATACTGTGCCACCACTTTTCTTAATATTAGTTACTTTAGTTAACATACATGTTGACTCTGCAACCAAAAATTTTCCAGGCTCTATTATGACGTCAATTTCATTTCCATTCTCTTCCTCAAAACGCTTTATATCTTTTTCAATCGCAGAGAAAAATTCTGGAATATTAATGTCTTTAGACTTAGGTCCATAGCGAACACCAAACCCACCTCCTAAATCTATAAACCTGAGATTATTAAAATATGATGCAATAGAAAGAATGCTTTTCACAGATTTTCTAAATACCCTAGCTTTATAAAATCCTGACCCTATATGACAATGCACCCCTATCAATTTTAACTGATATTTTTTTAATACTTCTTGAACAGATTTTATATCTTTGTGTGATATGCCAAATTTCGATTTCTTACCTCCGGTCACAACATGTTTAGACTCACCCGCACCCACTCCAGGATTAAACCGCACAGAGACCTCTGAGCCAGAAAAAATTTTACCGAATCTTTCTAATTCAGAGATAGACCCTAGATTAGGTATAATTTTATGAAAATGAACTTCTTTTAATTCATTATCGTCTGAATTGTTTCCAGTAAAAATAATATGATTACTATCAAACCCACAGCTTCTTGCCATCTCTATTTCGAACGGAGACACTGCGTCTATACCATCAATCCCTGCAGCTTTAAGAGATTTAATGATAGCTGGATTATAATTTGCTTTGATTGCGTAGTAAATTTTAAGGCGTTCTAGGTTATTCTGCCTAAGCTCTTTTACTCTATCCACTACAGAATTTTTATCAGTCACAAAAACAGGCGTGCCATATTTCTTTACTATATTTTCAGCTAATTTTTTATCAGGAAAATACATTAAAACTCACTTCCTCCTTATTTGGAAAGATCTTTATATTGCTTTCTTTAAACAAACTGGAATGCAATAATTGCACTGCCTTGCTTTTATTTTTATCATCAATAAGAAGTGTAATATTAGTGTAAGAAGCACTTACACTGACTACATGTATA
>JAHZKS010000088.1 GCA_022600235.1 Alphaproteobacteria bacterium
GATTACAATTAACATAGTTATACTTAAGATGGGAAAACGGAGAGAAATGAAAATCAAGGAATCGGGGTCAAATTTATTTGGTGTTTTAACAGGCGCAATTTTTATGACTATTGCTGTTTTTATTGCTCTTTCTCTATTTTCATATTCTCCTCAAGATCCATCTCTTAACAATATAACAGATTCTACGACTAAAAATTTATTGTGGGAACCTGGGGCTTATACAGCTGACTTATTACTTCAGCTGTTTGGTTTTGCTTCTTTATTTATTATATTGATTTTAGCTTCTTGGTCTATTCACAAGCTGTTTTCGATTGAGATAAAACATTTGTGGGTTAGGTTTATATTTTCTTTGTTCAGTTTGTGTATTGGTTCTTTGCTTTTGTCAAAATATATACAAAATTCAGAAGTGCCATTCGCTTCATATGGTGGGGCTATAGGAAATGTATTAAGCATTTACACTATCAGCTACAGTAATGAGTATTTATTATACGGCCTTATTACTGCATTTGTTGTAACATCTTATTTTGCTCTTGGTATATCAATGAAGTCCTGGATATTCTTTGTTAATTACACATCAAAGCATATAATGAGAGCTATTATATCAACAAAATATATAGCGCAATCTATCGCATCTGCATCTAGATATTTATATAGATTATTCAAGCCTAAAGATGATATAGAGTTTGAATCTATCGACAACGCACCTGAAATCCCTGAATTGAATTTGCAGCCTGAACCTGCAAGAAAAGAAGCGTTTAAGCCTTCACAACCTAAAAAGCCTGCGTTTAATTTTGGGTTGAGCAAAACAAACAAATATAAGCTTCCATCTTCTGATTTTCTGAATGTTTTTAAGAAGTTTAAAAGCAGCTATTCAGATGCAGAGCTTAGATCAAAGGCGGCAGATTTGATTAAAGTGTTAAATGATTTTGGGGTCAGAGGAGAAATTACAAGTTGCTCTCCTGGTCCAGTGGTAACATTATTTGAGTTTGAGCCGGTAGCTGGCACTAAATCATCTCGAGTTATAGGTCTTGCAGATGATATTGCAAGAACAATGAAAGCTGTTTCCACCAGAATTGCTGTCATACCAGGTAAGAATTCTTTGGGTATAGAATTGCCTAATAAAACTAGAGAGGTTGTGTATATAAGAGGAGTGGTAGAGTCTAGCGATTATAAAGATAATGCATGTAAGTTGCCTTTGATTTTAGGAAAAGACATTGGAGGAGAAAATATAATTGCAGATTTATCTACAATGCCTCACTTGCTTGTTGCAGGTACTACGGGTTCTGGTAAGTCTGTGGCAATTAACACAATGATATTATCTATATTATACAAGTATACTCCTGAAGAATGTAAGCTTGTGATGATAGATCCAAAAATGCTTGAATTATCTGTATATCAGAATATACCGCATCTTCTAGCTCCTGTAGTTACAGAATCTTCTAAAGCAGTGAATGCTTTGAAGTGGGTTGTGAAGGAGATGGAGAATAGGTACAAGATGATTTCTCACCTGAAGGTTCGTAATATTGGAAGCTATAATGAAAAAATTGAAGAGGCTATAGAGAAAAACATAGATTTAAGCAAGTCTGTTCAAACAGGTTTGGATCCTGAAACTAAAGAACCAATTTTTGAAACTATAGAAATAGCAAAAGAGAAATTGCCCTATATAGTAGTAGTAGTTGATGAGATGGCAGACTTAATGGTGGTAGCCGGAAAAGAGATTGAGTCATCCATACAAAGGTTAGCACAGATGGCACGTGCTGCTGGTATTCATCTTATAATGGCAACTCAGAGGCCTTCTGTCGATGTTATTACTGGTGTTATTAAGGCAAACTTCCCAACCAGAATTAGTTTCCAGGTGATTTCTAAAATAGATTCCAGAACAATCTTAGGAGAGCCTGGTGCAGAGCAGTTATTAGGAAAAGGTGATATGCTTTATATGTCTGGTGGTAATAGAATAAAGCGTGTTCATGGTCCATTTGTAGACGATAAAGAAGTAGAGAAAGTGGTGGCTTTCTGGAAAGAACAAGGTTCTCCAACATATTCTGAAGATATTACTGTAGAGAAAGAATCAGGTGGAGATTCTTACAGTGCTGATGAGCAGGATGATTTATACGATCAAGCATTAGATCTTATAAAAAGAGAGAGAAGGGTTTCTACCAGTTATCTGCAGAGATATTTTAAAATAGGTTATAATAGGGCTGCAACTATCATAGAGCAACTTGAGAAGAACTCAGTAATTGGGGCTCCAAATCATGTTGGAAAGAGGGAAATTTTGATAAATGAATAAGTTCTTTCTGTTAATATTGATTTTATTTTCTGAGATTTCTTTTGCGAGTAGTAATGATGCAATTGATTTAGAATCCCTCAAATCTTATATGAGATCTCTTAAGAATATAAGTGCAAATTTTATTCAGATAGATAAGAGAGGGCAGTCTCAGAGTGGTAAGTTCTATTTATCTCGTCCTGGTAAGATGAGGTGGGAATATCAAGATCCTAAAGAGCTAGTGATAGTATTAAACAATAACAAGATATATTACTATGATAAAGAGCTAGACCAAGTTTCTCATTACATAGGTAATTATGGAATGTTAGATGTTTTGATTGAAAATGATATTTTTACTTCAAAGAAATTCAAGATAGATTCTTATATAAGTGATGAAGAAATGACAAACATTACATTTAAGAGTGTTGAAGATTCTAGCAGTTTTACTCTGGTATTTAACTCTGATCCATTAAGGTTACTTGGTTGTGTATTAGAAGAAGAATCTGGGAATAAAGTAAATTTAAAATTTATCTCAATGACTGAACATTTGAGTTTTGATCCATCATTATTTCAGCTAAGACAGTCTTTATCACCGCAGCGTTGATAGATCTTGATATTATTAGTTAATATATATATTATACTACTGGCTGGCGCGGATGATTGCGTCGTGAATTCGGTCAGGTTCGAAAGAAAGCAGCCGTAGCGATCTACAGTTAGGTCGTTGCCAGCCTTTGCATTATTTTATACTCTCCGTATTTTATACTTGCCTCTATTCCGCACTTGATGCGGAATCTTGAGCACGTGTAGTCCTAACATAAGATCCTGGATTGGGGTCCAGATGACGATGTATGGGTGATTTAGAATGATTACTCAACTCCAATAAATAAAAAAATTAAAAAAAAGGGGTTCCATTAATTTTTTTTCTATGTTATACACAAAAACGTAGGTTGGAGAAATTACGTTCTACAGCATTCTAACAAGAAAACACATCATTTGATTTAATGATCCATTCAGGCCCACTCAGGGTAGTTTCCTATCAAATGTAAATCTTCATATATTTCCAATGTACCTGCGGTATATTCTAATCCAAGTGGGTATAGAAAATTGCCGAAGAAAGATACTATAACACCGGCTTTGGTACCAGATAATGAAGATTCTGTGAAACTATTGCTTAGATGTCCTTCAAATAAGTAATGAACTAACAAACTCTCAAGTCCTTCAACTATAATCGGTGATATATAAGGATAAACAAGACTTGAGGTTTCACCAAGTGTTGAATTGATAGAATGTATAATGTCAGGTTCTAGATGATATAAACCATTATTGATAGCGCCAGCAGTGACAGATTTTAATGCTAGCCCTTGATTAAAAGTATATTTTACTATTCCAGCAAATGCACCTACTATTGCGTTACTATAAATATCGCTGTGATTTTCAGATTCCATAGTTGAGCTGGAGTGTTTTCTGATTTCACATGCAGAAAAATGGCCTACTGAATTAGTTAAGTCTGCGTAAAAGTTTCCTCCAGAAAGAATAGTTCCAGCTGGAAAGCTTATTAGTGCGCTTTGGAGTAAGCATTGTGTTTCTATGGATAATTCAGGAGAGGTGCTCATTGAGGAAATGTCAAAATAAGTTTTGCTGAAAATATAGAAGAACTTAATTCATGTCAATAATCGCCTCTGTGTAATGATCCAAGATCAGCAATCCTTTATCCTAGAACATACTTAAACTGTAATCGGGAACTGCCCAGCGTCATCCTAGGCCAACCCGCACTTCTGTTACTTTGGACCACAGCACCTTCGCCCTGAGGCACCTGCACCGTCGTTCCGCACCACCCACGCGCCGTCATCCTGAACTTGATTCAGGATCTCAAACACTTAGAGGCATGCAGTAGAAGGTTCCATAGTAAGCGTGTATAAGGCAATTACATCTCATCGTGAAGTGTATCTGCTTCACCAGGTTTTTGCTCTTGACTATGCTCAATTTCTGCACGTAAATTTGAAACTTCTTCTTCTAATTCTGCGTTCTTTTGTTGCCATTCATTTTTTCTAGCTTCTACTTGGTTATTCACAAGAGCATTTAGAACTTGAACATTTTCAGGAGTTAATTTTAGCTCACTAGGATTATCAGTAGATGGGGGCTCTATAATCCCTACAAACTGAAGAGCTTTTACAACAAATGTATAAGTGAAATATCCTATGCTTCCTATGGATGCAAGTAGGGCAAAAACTTTTTTTATTATTTGGTCTTCTGCGGCTTCTAAATATGGTTGAAACATAGCTGGAGTAATTGGTTTAGCACACTCATGAAGAAATTTATATGCTTCATTAAGGAGTCTAAGTGATTCTTTTCTAGTCCACATAGTATGTAGTGTTTATTACTTAAAAATAAATTGTACAACTGATATTGTTAATAAATAATTAAATTTGGTGTTATATGAAAAATATAATAAAAAAATATTTTAAAAGATCTGCGCACAATATGGATAGGTCCATAATGCAAGATCTTTTAAATCCTACGTGGAGTGGCAAAAGTTATAATAATTTTGCTAAGGAAGCCTATACAAATAATGTAATTGCTTCTCGTTGTATTAATTTAATAGCCAAGTCTGCCGCCACTATAGATTGGATTCTATATAAAAAAGGTAAAAATCAAGTTATTGAAAATCATTCTATATTAAA
>JAHZKS010000089.1 GCA_022600235.1 Alphaproteobacteria bacterium
CGCGGTAATTGATTGACCAACCACATAATACTCATCACATTCAGGCTCAATAAGGTCACATACGTGGTTCGAATCAACCCCACCACTTCCACCGGATAGGGCTGATCGTGTAGCAACAACCATACCCACTGCAACAATCACAGAATCAAAAGACAACACTAAATCAACAAAAATGATCTGCATTATCACCCTCATCTCATTTTTAGGATCATATTTTTTTTCAGCAGCTTTCTTCCCTTTTTTTATTAGATCTTCTTTCCTTCGTATTATGTCATATAATTCTACAAGAGCCTTAACCACCAAGAACAGACCACCAAAGAACAGTAATATAGAACGTCCTGTAAATTCAGTTTCTCCTATGTAGAATAAAGGCTTAACAAGACCCATAATCCACGAAACCCCCATAAGCATCACTATACGCAAGACTATAGCTAGTGTAACACCAAAGAAACGTACACGCGCCCTGCGAGGCTTTGGAATAGCAAATATAATAATCGCAATAAAGATAATATTATCTATACCTAATATAATCTCTAAACTAGTAAGAGAAAAAAAGGTAATAAGATTTTCTAAGGTAAACAAACCTTCCATTTAATTTATAACCGGAATAAATATAAGTTTAAAAACCAAACCATTAATATATAATAGAACTAACAAATTTATATCACAATTAAGCAAAGAGTAAAATTGTTTTTAAAGTCTAGTGCAATATTTTCTATTCTAACTTTCATATCGCGGATTTTTGGCTTTATTAGAGATTTGTTAGTAGCATCATTTTTTGGCACAGGAATGTTTGCAGATGCATTTAATATAGCATTTAAACTACCAAATTTTTTTAGAGCACTCTTTGCAGAAGGAGCATTAAGCGCCGCATTTGTACCTGTATTTAGTGGCAAATTATCAGCAGAAGGAAAAAAACCGGCATTGAACTTTGCTAGTAATGTATTTGCTATATTACTAGCCTCATTAATTATTCTTATACTGGCATTAGAAATTTTTATGCCCTCTGTCGTAAAATTTATTGCCCCAGGTTTTGAAGATAACCAAGAAAAATTTAATCTTACCACAGCGCTTACACATATAACGACACCTTATATATTCTTTATATCATTAGTTACCTTCTTTTCATGCATATTGAATTCTATAGGAAAATTTGCAGCTATGGCAGCCTCTCCTATAATATTGAATCTGGTGATGATTATAGGAATGCTTCTATTTGGCACAACAAAACCAGAGAAAGTAATGGTTACTGCATGGACAGTAGTAATTGGTGGAGTAATACAGCTTGCTGTGATTTTATTTTTTGTAGTCAAAAGAGGAGTGTATCCAAAAATGCAATTCCCAAGGATTACTAATGACGTTAAAAAGTTTTTTAATAGATTATCACACGCAGTGTTAGGAAGTAGTATATTGCAGATTAATCTATGGATAGGCACCATCATAGCGACATCTATACCAGGAGCCGTATCTATGATTTATTATTCAGAGAGATTAATACAGCTTCCTATCGCATTAATTGGTGTATCTATTGGTGTTGTTATACTACCAGGACTTTCAAAACTATTTAAACTCAAGGACAAAGAAAAAGCTATTACAACACAAAATAGAGCTATAGAAATTGCTCTGCTACTTAGCTTACCTTGCGCTGCTGGGATTTTTGCACTAGCTGAACCAATTATATATGTTTTATTTGAACGAGGAGCATTTACAGCAAGTGACACTTCAAATACTACAATGGGACTTCTAACTCTTGCAATTGGTATTCCAGCTTATGTTTTAAGCCGAATAATCACTCCTTGCTTCTTCGCAGTTGAAGATACAAAAACTCCTGTTAGAATATCAATGTTTTGTTTGATAATTACAGTAATCTCTTATCTTATATTAGTGCAATATCTGGGTTATATAGGAATCACATTAACCACTTCCATTACTTCATGGATAAATATTTTATTACTTATTATATTTGCATATAGAAAAGATATTTTTTACTTTGATACTTTAGTAAAAATAAGGTCATTAAAACTTATATTGTCAGCAGTATTTTTATATTTATTCTTAGAAGCCATCTCAGGTCTGGCATCGAACTACTTAGCATCACCAGAGAAATTGATAGCAACTGCATCACTAGCTGGGATCATAACAGTAGGAGTTCTGTTCTACCTATTTGCTCTAAATGCGACTAAAGCATATACCCTAGAAGATTTAAAAGAGATATTCTAATTAGATTTGAGATAAAAAATCTGCAAAGTCCAATACTTCACGATGTCATCCTAAGCCTCGATATGGGATCTCAAACAGTTAGAAATCCGTATGTTTGAGATTCTGCATCAAGTGCGGAATGACGGCAGGTGCGTGCAGAAACCGCCTAATTAAGTGTGGAATGATATGTTAGAGTTATTTATTAGGCAAAAAAAAGAGCCCCTAAAGGCTCCTCTTTTTAATTATGCAATATTAATTTGCAAAAAAATCAAAATCACCACAATCTCCTACTAAACCGGAATTGCATATAAAAGTTGCTAAACCATCTTCAAAGTTATCTACCAATGAATTTTCTCCACTAGATAGTAAATCCAAAGCCATAAACATTGGTAAGAAAGTTTTTGGATCTAAACCATAAGAAAGCGCAACGACAGAAGCACCTATTTCACCAGCATATACTGCATATTCTGCAAAATGTTTTGCTCTTTCTTGAGCCAAAATTTCAGGTTCTGTGATTTTACTAACCTTAGTGAGTCCAGCAACAAAACTCCCGCCATAAACTACTGCTGGAACATACTTCACTAATTCAAGATTTTCTAAAGCACCTCGCTCAGCTTGAGAAAGACCCTCGTTTCTAGAAACTAGTTGTATGTTATCCATAAAATACTTCGCTGCTACTGGAGCAGCTATATAAAAAGTGTGTCTTACAGTATTAACTGCTGCAGATGCGACTGTTCTTACTAATGATGTCATAATTTACCCTCAATTGATTATACAAACCTGTAGGTATAAGGAATAAAAACAGACCGTCAATGTTTATTAAATTTTATCAAAAAAATTGTAGAAAATTATCAACTGGTAATAAAAAATGTGGTTGAACTATCACTCTTTTAACTACGCAGAAATTTATTTAATACCTATGACTAAAGAAGAGACAGGGTTTTCTCGTCTTCTACTTCTTCTTCTGGCTTATCCTTCTTTGCATCCATTGATTTGAATACGTCATCCCACGTGCCTTCTGTAGAAGCTTTTGAATATTCAGTCACTCTGTTTTCAAAGAAGTTTGCAAACTCAACACCATTCAAGATTTCATCTAACCAAGGAAGCGGGTTATCTTCAACTAAGTAAATCTCTTTCAATCCTAACTGAAGCAATCTACGATCTGCGATATATCTAATGTATTTTTTTACATCCCTAGATGTTAAACCTTCTATATTACCAACTTCAAATGCAAGATCTATAAACGCATCTTCGAAATGGACAATAGTTGCACAAGCTTCGTATATAGAGCTTTTCAGATCTTCACTCCATACTTCAGGATATTCTTGTACAAATGTTCTAAAAAGTTTAATAATTGAATTTGTATGCAAAGTTTCATCACGAACAGACCAAGCTACTATTTGTCCCATTCCCTTCATTTTATTAAATCTTTGAAAGTTTAATAAAATTGCAAAAGACGCAAATAACTGCAGCCCTTCTGTAAAGCCACCAAACACAGCAAGAGTTATTGCTATATTCTCTTTTGTATCTACACCAAACTTCTGCATATAATCATATTTATCTTTCATCTCTTTGTACTTCATGAAAGCTTGATATTCTGTTTCTGGCATACCAATTGTATCAAGAAGGTGAGAATATGCAGCTATATGAACAGTCTCCATATTGGAGAAAGCCGCAAGCATCATTTGGACCTCTGTAGGTTTAAACACCTGGGAGTAATGCTTCATATAACAGTTATTCACTTCAATATCTGCCTGAGTAAAAAATCTAAATATTTGTGTTAAAAGATGCTTTTCAGCCGGAGTTAAATTTTGCTTCCAATCCCTTACATCATCAGCTAGAGGAACCTCTTCCGGTAGCCAGTGAATTTTCTGTTGTAATAACCATGCATCATATGCCCATGGATAAGAAAACGGTTTATAAATTGGTTTTGCTTCTAAAAGAGCCATAATTTACCTATAATTTAACAGTTGCATTATTCATCAAATTTTACTGACAAGCAAGACACTCATCATATTTATTTTCTTCTCCACCTCCTGAGTTACCCAACACAGGGTCTTTCTGCAGTTCAATTTTGATTTCATTCTCTACCGCTTTATGAGCTACTTTATCTGCTCTTTGCATTGATGTAGATCTACAGTAATACATGCTTTTCATACCTTTTTTCCAAGCAGAAAAATGTACATCATGCAGAACTTTCTTATCCACATTACCGGGCAAGAATACATTTAGAGATTGAGCCTGATCTATATATGGAGTTCTGTCAGCACATAAATCTATAAGCCAACGCTGGTCTATCTCCTGAGCAGTTTTAAATACAGCTTTCTCATCTGGAGTTAAAAAATCTAAATGCTGGACTGATCCTTCATTAGTTGTAATTGAAGACCAAATTTTATTATTATTCATTTCTTTAGATTCAAGCAAAGCTTCTAAATGTTTGTTTCTAACTATAAATGAACCAGATAAAGTTTTATGCGTATATGTGTTAGCAATAAATGGTTCAATACCAGGAGAAGCATTACCGCATATTATTGAAATAGATGCTGTTGGCGCAATTGCAGTTTTGTTAGTGAACCTTTCCATGATATTACATTCTTTGGCATCTGGACATGGCCCCTTCTCTTCCGCTAACAACTTAGATGCCTTATCTACACCAACTTTTATATGTTCAAACATCTTTTTATTCCACACTTTCGCCATCACAGACTCAAATGCAATATTGTTTTTCTGGAAGAATGAGTGCAAACCCATAACACCAAGCCCAACACTTCTCTCTCTCATCGCAGCATATTTTGCACGAGACATAGTATCTGGAGCATTATCTATATAATCTTGTAGAACATTATCTAAAAATCTCATCACATCAGTAATAAACATTTCTTCTTTACTCCACTCATTATAATGCTCAAGATTTAATGAAGATAAGCAACATACAGCAGTTCTTTCCTCACCAAGATGATCTTTACCAGTAGCTAATGTTATCTCACTACATAAGTTCGATGTCTTAACCTTTATTCCCAACTGCTTTTGATGCTCTGGAAGATTCTTATTTACTGTATCGATGAATAGAATATAAGGCTCTCCTGTTTCAATTCTTGTTGTTAAAAGCTTTGCCCATAGAGCTCTTGCATCAACTGTTTCAACAACTTCCTTGTTATGAGGACTGATTAGATCCCAAGATTTACCCTCTTCTACAGCCTCCATAAATTTATCTGAAACACAAACCCCATTATGTATGTTAAGAGCTTTTCTATTGGGGTCACCACCAGTTGGTCTCCTAATATCTATAAACTCCTCTATCTCGGGATGATCAATTGGCATGTATAATGCAGCACTTCCTCTTCTTAAAGAACCCTGAGATATAGCAAGAGTCATAGTGTCTTGAACACACATAAATGGTACAACTCCAGATGTTTTACCACTTCCTCTTACTTTCTCACCTATAGATCTTAAATTACCCCAGTAACTCCCGATTCCTCCACCTTTTGCTGCTAACCAAACATTTTCAGTCCATGTTTTTACAATACTATCTAAAGAATCTTCAACCTCATTCAAATAACATGAAATTGGGAGACCACGCTTTGTACCTCCATTACTTAAAACAGGAGTAGCTGGCATAAACCAAAGTTTATTTATATAGCTGTAAAGCCTTTCCGCATGTTCCTGATCATCTGAGTAAAAAGATGCTACTCTCGCGAATAAATCTTGATTAGTTTCTCCTTCTAATAAATATCTATCTTTTAAAACAGCCTTACCAAAATCAGTTAAGTTTTTATCTGCATCTAAATTTAATTTTAGCTCTTTCTTGGTTTTCATATTACCTCACCGTTTTAACTGATTTTGAATAATTTTGGAGAAATGTTCTCCCTTTTATTTTAACATTTCACTACACTTCATGTCTATCTATATTTGCGGATATATTGTGTTTTTAGAAAAAACAAACACTATATATAGTAGCGACTAGAGAAACCGGCAGATTGAGTGTGACAAAAATAAATTTGACTTATTAAGAAGAAAAAATTTTTTCAACTCAAACTTATATAAGCGAAATATTTATTAAACTTCTGTATTTTCATAAAGCTTCCGAAGCCAAATTTTTGGATCATCTCCATGCTTCTTTTTTAACTCTTCTACAATCTTTTTATATTTTTTACCACCAGATAAGATACCAAGAGAAACTTCAAAACCTCCAATATCCATGACTGAAACCATTGAATGATTTGCCTGTCTTATAATAAACTCTCTGCTTTTTATATCAAAAGCTTCTAAATACATTCTCTCCTCACCAGAAAGCTCAAATATTTTATTTACATTATCGAAAGAAGAGCCATCTGATAAAAATATTTTTGTTTGCATCTTTTGATTATATATTGCCCCAACTGTTGCGCTCCAATTCACCCTCTCACTACTAAATGAAGCCGTTGCAACCATAATTGAGTTTCGTTTGGTTAGATCATCTATGATATAACCAAGGTTCTTCTCAAAATAGACACTATTAAATAATCTATTACAATCAGCTACAGCCATAATAGATGGAGTCTTCCCTGTGTAATATGACTTAAAGTAATGTAATATATAATTTATTACAGGTAAATTCACACCCATAGGAGTATCATACGCTGCGGTCATATCAATACCGAGAAGACGCTTAGCATTATTTGATATCAAATCATCTTCATCATTATCAAACACATGAGCAAACTTTCCTTTACCATGCCACATAGATAGATCTTTAAGTATTTTTTTATTTAGTTCTGCAAATGCAGTTTCCGTAAAAAATTGCTTTGCATTGGAAAGTTTTCTTTCAGATTTTTCCGCTGAATAAATTTTCCCAACAGCAGAATCTATAGATGCCATATAATTCTCTATATCGCTAGGATCGGTATATTTATCGAGCAGGTATAAAAACCAGTATCTTAGGTATTCCCTATTTTCTTTATTATCTTCTAACAGAAGTGGATTTAGCTTGAGGTTATTATTTTCATCATCAAAGGAAAATGTTTTGTATATACCTCCAACTGCCTCAATATATAGTTTAGAGTCTCCAACAGAATCTATATATAAAGTTTTTGGACTTAATTTTGACGATTCAGAAAGTAAAAAATTTAATATAGTTTTCTTACCAGAATTAGCATCACCTATTATAATAGTGTGGCCGTTATCATCTACATGAAAATTAAAAAAGTAGGTAGTTCCTAGGTTAGTTCTAAGCAAGGTTACATACTCTCCCCACTTACTATCCAATGAACCAAATGGAAAATTACACAAAGATGCGAAGTGGCCTAGTTTTGAGACAAGCATTGTCTTTTTCCTAGAAATATAAGAAAAATTCGCTGGAAGCTGTGACCAAAAACAATTTTCCATGTTAACATCTTCTCTTACGACAGGAATACCTATAGAGAATAGATTCATCCCTACCTCATTACCTATCTTTTCTAAATCTTCTAGAGTTTCTGCAATAACCATAATAGTTGTTTGAGTTTGACAAAAAGCCAAATTATTTGCAGCATCACCACTATCTTTTTCTATAATTCCACTCAAACCAGAAATATCTTTAAATTCCCTATCTCCACTAATATTCAATATATAGTTTTGATGCTTGTAAAACTCTAAAGACTCATCAACATTACCAAAATTCATCGATTGGGTTACCACAAATTGATATGGTAACTGCAAAAACTTATCTATCGCTTTTTTTGATACACCAGAACAATCTTTGACAGACAGCATCATTGCAAATAATGTTTTATTAGAATGCTTAACCTCAAAAGCATTATTACCAAAAGCAACTTTATATTTTGATAGCTGCTTTGATAGATCTTGCTCTAGAACATTCATTCTTTCGCTATCTAACTGTATTATATTACCAAAAAATGATAGTAGCTCGGAATGATAGCCATTATCATCAGGCTTCATAGTTAGTTTCACAGGAGAATAATCTGCAAGAGTTTCTAAAATATTATCAGTAAGCCTAGTAAGTTTTATACAATTATCATCTACAATTTTATTATGCTCTTTTATCAATGAACCAGTAAAAAACATACCTGAAAAATTTTTTAGATTTACTTCAATGTTCATACCAGAAGAAATAATGGTGATATAGAGCTCATTCTCAAATTTTTCA
>JAHZKS010000090.1 GCA_022600235.1 Alphaproteobacteria bacterium
TAAATATTTACTATCTTAAAAAATTCAATAATTATAATATGGATTTAGAGGGTAATAATGCCTAAATATACAAATATATTTCTTGAAAAAAGCTTAGCAAGAGCAAATCTTTCAGAAATTGAATCTGAGATTTCTACTGTAATCTCAACAGGAATGGCATTGATCAGTCAAAGAGACACTATAGATTCTAGGCTAGCAGTAACATTAGAAGCAGCAATTTCTGATCCAGAGTTATATGGCAAAGCAGCAAGAATGTTAGTTGAAGAGGAAGAGTATTTATCAAGCTCAGAATTTCGTGAGAAGCGACAAGAAGTAAGGAAAGAACTTGCAAATCTATTAAGAGCTAGGTCAGATCTTGAAGATTTATCAAGGGAAAAACTTATAAAGCCATCAAGAGTTAGGTCAGATCTTGAAGATTTATCAGATCCAAATATTAGTCTAAGAATATTAAGAAAAATTGTAGGCGTAGAATCAGAAATCTCAATTGCCAAGAGTGCTGTCAGCGAAGCTCAATCAATAACTGATGAATTAGAAGAAATTGAATCAATATTATCTTCTAGTTTGTTTAAATCATTAGAAGATACGATTTCTGATTCAGATTCAGACAAAAAAAGAGCAAGAGCAAGAGAGTTGTTAGAGTTAGAAGAATCTACGCGTATAAAGTTAGAAGAGGCTTCGAAGATAGTTTCTTCAGAACAAAGCCGTTTATTGGAGTTAGTGGAATTAGATAAAAAACTTATTGATGAAATGAGTGCATTGAGAGAGATAAGTATTGAAGAAAGTAATTCTTTAGGGGAATCAATAAAGAGAGAAGAGCTATCTCAATTATCAGAAAATAATAACGGTTTATCTCCAGCAGCATCGGCAGCTGCAGCAGCAAGTGCAGAAGTTTCAGCGGCAGCAGAGAGTGCAGCAGTGTCAGGTAGTGTAGTAGGTGTAGAAATGTCAAATCTAACTCCAGCAGATGCTATGGATGCAGGAAGAAGAAGGCTAACTAGAAAATTGTTAACAGAAAATAGACAACAGTCAGGGTTAAGGAAAATAAATGTTGATCAGTGGTTGCAAGGTTCAGGCTCAGGATATAACATGCCTTGTGGAGAAAAACCAAGACTTTCCACTGGTCCTAAAAGAGACGATGCAGAAATAAAAGAGAGTTGTTGGGAAGCAGGAAAAGATACTGATGACAGTAGTTCTGATGATTCAAATACAACTTTAGTGAGTGATGATCAAGAGGATGAAGGTTTTATAACGCCGCCACCGCCACCGACACCGCCACCGACACCGACACCGACACCGCCGTCACCACCACCGCCACCACTTCAAGTTTTTATTGCCAAAAAAAATATGCCTAAAAGAGCAGTAGATTGGTTTAGTCATGAATTAGATAGTGATCAATGGGCGTCACCCCCACCTCCATCGCCGTCACCTCCACCTCCACCTCCATCGCCGTCACCATCACCATCACCATCACCTTTACCTTCTGATGAAATTGATGAAGCATTGATAAGTACAGCCCATGCAAATTTTCTTGAAGAGGAAGAATCACAAATGTCTGGAAAATGTATTATATTATAACATTTAGGTCTTGAAATTTATGAGAATTGGTTTTAGAAAGCATCATATAATTGATTTAAATAGGTAAAGCTATGGGAAAAGAGAAAAAAACATATGGAAAAGATGATACTCAGGAGAGTATAGATGCGGCGAATTCAGTTTTAAGAAGATCTGAGGAAGAATTAATTAATCGGAACGCAGCAGAGCAGGAAGAAGAAGGTGATAAACTTGCTGAGCTAAGATCACAACTTGAATATGAATTATCCGTTCTTTATGATTTAGGATATACAATGTGTTCGGTTTCTCAACAATTACGTACCCTTACTGAAGGAAGTGGTCTGGAAGAATTATGTCATGCAACAGAAAAAGCAGTCGCTCTAAACTCTGCTATTTTTGCCTCTTTACAAGCACAAGGTTATGCAATTGAAGATATGACAAATGCAGAAGGAGATGGTGCAGGTTTAGGTGCAGATATAGCAGTAGCGGCAGCAGCAGGCGCAGAAGGAGATGGTGCAGATATAGCAGTAGCGCCAGCCGCAGGCGCAGGAGGAGATGATGCAGGTTTAGGTGCAGATATAGCAGCCGCCGCCGCACCAGGCGCAGCACCAGCTGCCGCAGGTTTAGGTGTAGATGTAGTGGGCACAGAAGCGGATTGGGCTGGTTCTATGGATGAGGGCTTTTAATAATAGATTCTTATTTTTTGTTAAGAAAGTTGACAAAAACTAACGCTATTGTTATTTTCTTTGCTCAATTTTTAATTAGAGAAAAGTAATGCCAGTAAATCTAAATAATCTCCTTTTATTTGCATTGAAAATGCTAAAACCATTGTCAAATCAAGAAGGCAATGCTCAACCACAAGATCAACCACAAGATCAACCGGAGTTATCTTTTCTCCACGCTGCAACTGAATTTATTATATATGATGCAATTGTAGTTATGGTGCGTCAGCTGGTTGGAGCTCCACTTGCAGCATTTGCATCAAAACAATCATTGGAATCAGTTCAAGCGTGTATTCAAGATTCGGTGCAATTTATTCAATATGCAGAAAGTGCTGGAGAGGGAAGCAAAGAAACTTTGGCTAAATCTACTCTTGCAGCAGCGCAGCAGCGAATCAAGATAATGCAAACTTCTCATTTCTTGCAGATAATAGATTTGTATTCTGCGCCACAATTTAATGCAGCAACAACACAGGTGATAGAAGCAACCCAGTACGCAGTATCAGCAATAAAAGAAGCTCTAGCAGAAGCAGCCGCCGCCGCCCCTCAAGGTGTTGAGACAACTGCAATACCAGATCATACTATGGCAGAAATAACAGAAATATTAGATGCATTCCAAGACATAA
The DNA here is from genome assembly GCA_022600235.1 of Alphaproteobacteria bacterium. GTDB lineage: Bacteria > Pseudomonadota > Alphaproteobacteria > Rickettsiales > JABSSG01 > JAHZKS01. The sequence goes on from JAHZKS010000090.1 coordinate 2,897, forward strand.
TTACTTCAGTACAAGGAGAAATGGATCAAGTAGCAGCACCAGCCGTTGCAGCAGCCGCAGCAGCCGCAGCTGCAGAAGAAGATGATGGTGATGACGAAGATCATGCAGGAGCAGTTAGTTCTCATTTTTCAGGACGAGCAGCAGCCGCCGCAGCCGCCGCAGCAGCCGCAGCAGCAGCCGCCGCTGCTGTAGAAGAAGATTACTGGTATGGCGCAGATGATGAAGATGATGAAGGAGAAGGTCCATTTGCTGCAGCCGCTGCAGCAGTAGATATGCCAGATGCAGCCGCAGCAGGGCCAGGTACTACAGAGCTAGTAAGGCACGCGCTTGCAATGATTTCTTTGCAGGAAAACCATGTAGAGATGTTACTCACCATGGGATTAGATATTCCTTTAATACGAAGATGGCAGGATAAAGTGCATGATATGAGTATGCAAGGTCCTGTTGCTTCCGGTTTAACTCTAGAAGATTTATTGGATTTTCAAAACCATTCTGTAAACTTAAATAATATACTTATACTTTATTTGCAAAATTTACCAGGATTTATGGAGATTTATCCAGGTTTATCAGAAGAAGTCACCGCTGCTATCGTAGCCGCAGGAGCAGCTACCGCCGCTGAACAAGCGCCAGCCGCCGCAGCCGCAGCAGCAGCCGCCGCCGCAGAAGATACAGATGATGATGACGTAGTGCCAGTAGCAGCCGCCGCCGGAATCATAAATCAAAACAACAGTACTGCTGCTTATTTAGATCTAGAAGCAGCTGTAGAAGAAGCGGGCCTAGGTTCAGGTCCAGGAGATGATCCGCAAGATGGCCCAGGAGGAGGTGCGACAGAAGTTGCAGCAGGAGCGGGAAATTTTGTAGGAGATGCTATTTTGTAGCATAATATTGATAAAAAACTAATCTTTTTTATTATCAGATTGATAATCTGTGTAGTCTATTTTATTCTTAAAAGAGTATATAAAATAGTTTATTGATATGGCAAAAGCAAGAGTAGGTTATGAAGGGTTTGATGAAGCATTGCAAAGAGCTTTGGATAGAACAAAAAAAGAATTACCAACAATTTTTAATGAATTTTTTCATCAGTTTGAAGTCGAAATGATTTGCAAGGCAAGGGATTTTTTTAATGAAGGAGTAAGATCAGAGATGTTTTACTTTGCTTTCTCTTCATTTTTGATAGGCAAGGTAGGTGAAAACAATCCTGATTTTCTGGCTGAACAAATGCAAATGTAAAAAATATATTAAGACTATAAAATATATTGCTAAATATTAATATTTGCTTTATTATCCGCGCATAAAATTTTATTTAGCAATTAACATCATGCCAAAGAAAGGGCTTAGAAAAAATGAACGTGATTCTAGAGTGTTGGAATGGCTTAAAGGAGTTAATGGTGAACAAGTTGGTGCAGCTGCAGACAATTCAGGAGTAGTTGTAGCACAATCCGCAGGAGCAGTATCAGAGGTTTCACTACCAGAAGTTCCAGTACCACAAGAAGTCCTAGACTTAGAAGATGATGTGAGTCAAGTCTCAATGGGTGATATTAGTTCAGTTTCGGAGGATTCATCAGTTGCTCAATCGGTTACCACAGAAGGCGATTGTGATTCAGTATGTGCATCATGTGCTTCGTTAGTATCAGAGCATATTACAGGTGGGCAATCTTCTGTTGAAGATTCTGCATAAAATTATGCATCTAATAATTACCATTCTCTGCAGACAACAGTTCTAGATACTTTATCATAAAGCGATTGTTTCCTCCTAGTCCAGATTATCATTAATCCTGCAATTCCTAGGGTAATAACGGTTAAGAAATATACTGATAATTCACGTCCTAAAATAACCCATATATTAGGTTTTGTTAGGTTTGAGTTATATAATTTTATACCTAAGATTCTCATTCCAATTGTTGCTTGGTACTTAGAATGTAATTGTAATACAATATAGGATAACCCGACCATATATCCAAGTATTTGGCTGAAAATATGTAAGTTCTTTAGTAAATAATCTCTAATGAAATTATTAAAAGATAGTTGTGGGTATTCCATATAAATCAATGAGCTAATAAAAGATAATATGAATGTGAGAACGAAAGTGATTATAAAGGATAAAATACCTATAAATATAGCATCTAATAACCCTGCAAAGAATCTTCTTCTAAAGCTTGAGTAAGAGCTTCCTTTTTTTGGCTCTACACATGCTTGTTTCTTTTGTCTGGTATATAAGAATGTAGCTAGCGTAGCTAATATAGATAATGCAATCATATAGTGAAGATCACAGCCAAGCTCTACACACTTGTTCATATAATAATCTAGCATAAAAACCCCTTTATATTATACCTTTGAGTATAAACTCCAGATTAGTATGTGTCAATTTGGCTATCTACTTGATTTCTTCAACTTTAAGTGGTTTAATATTTGCGTAAAATAAATTTTATGCGCATGAGAGTAATACGGGATTATAAATATTGTCCTGAGATCGCTAAAGGAGAGTTGCTTGTTATTGGTAATTTTGATGCTCTCCATTTAGGGCATAAGCATTTACTGGAGAGAGCAAAAAGTATAGCTGATAATAAAGGTCTAAAGCTAAATGTAATGACTTTTGATCCGCACACTATGCTTGTGGTTAATCCTTCAATAAAGCACCTAAATATTATTTCATTAGAAGATAAGCTTAAAATGTTTGAACATCTTGGGGTCGATTTTTTGTTTTTACAAAAGTTTGATGAAGAGTTTGCAAGCAGGACACCACAAGAGTTTATAGAAAATATTGCCTCTCAGTTAGAAATGAAGCATTTAGTTGTCGGTTCTAATTTTTACTTTGGCTTTAAGAAAGAGGGTAATGTGGAGCTATTAGAGAAAATATCTCACAATCATGATTTTTCTGTGACATCTGTGCCTATTTTAAACCTAGAATCTGGGCAGAATGTTTCTACTTCTGCTGTAAGGGATTATTTAATGCGAGGTGATATTACAAGTGCATCCAGGATATTAGGTTATAATTATTTTATATCTGGCGAAGTTATACCAGGAAAGCAGATAGGAAGGCGTATAGGTTTTCCTACAGTTAATATAGATTTAGGTGAGTTACTTGTTCCAAAGTTTGGTGTTTATACAGCTTCAATATATGTAGAAAATGATGAATCTAGATATTTCGGTGTTGCAAATCTAGGTACAAGACCAAGTTTTGACGATTATAGTCGTTCTCTTGAAATGCATATTTTGGATTTTGAAGAAGATATTGTAGGAAAAAAAGTAAAAATATTAATGCATGAATATATTAGAGAACAAAAAAAATTTTCATCTCTAGAAAATGTTGCTTCTCAGGTGTATAAAGATAAAATAAAAGCTCAACAATATTTTGACAATATACATGTATAAAATACTTTGCTCTAAGTCTCCCTATGCTCTACTAGCAATATTGTTGGCATTTTTGGATCAAATAAGTAAAAAATATTTTGTTAATTTATTTTCTGGTTTCTTCTTTAAAGGTTTAACAGTCACTTCATATCTAAATTTTGTCCATGCTTGGAATCAAGGTATATCATTTGGATTATTCCACGGTATTGATTACAGTAATATAATATTTCTTTCTCTTTCTTCGTTAATTACTTTAATACTACTTGTATTGCTTTTTCGTGCTAATGATAAGTTAGTGTCCATTTCATATAGTTTTATTATTGGAGGGGCGATAGGCAATATTATTGATAGAGTAAACCATGGTGCTGTTTTTGACTTTATTGATTTTCATATAGGTAGTTACCATTGGCCGGCATTTAATTTAGCTGATAGTTTTGTTTGCATTGGTGCTATTTTGCTAGTATTTTACTCTTTGAGAGAAAAAATTAATTGTAAAGTTCTATGAAGATGTATTTTCGTTTGATGACTGTGGCATTAGTGCTTTTGTCTTTAAATAGTTGTGATAGTGGTTTAAAGAAATCTTTAGGTATAACGCATAACAGTCCTGATGAATATTCTGTGTTGAAAAATGCTCCACTATCTGTGCCTCCTAATTTTGAGCTAACACCTCCTAGTGATAATGTCATAAAAAAACATGAACCCAAGCAAGAAAATATAAATTTCTCAGAGCGATCAAATGCGAAGGCTCCTCAAAAAAAATCAACCAATATATCAAAGGCTGATAAAAGTTTCATGAAAAAGTTTGATGCTCATGAAAAAAGAAAAGATATTAGAGAAATTATAGAAAAAGATTCAAAGCCTTCTAATTCTTCTGGGGCTATTAAAGAAGAAAAAAAATCGGGTGGAATGTTTTCTAAAATAAAAGGCTGGTTCTAACAGTTTATGCTAGGAAAAATAAGAACATTTTCTAATAGTACTGGTGCCAAGTTTTTACTGGGTGGTATTATTCTTATATTCATGTCTTTCGGTTTAAGTGGTTTAAGAACACCAAAAGATACAATCGTTTCTATAGATGGTAAAGATGCTGTGTCTGTTTCAGACCTTGTAAAAGCAAAGAAACATTTATCTCATTTATATCAGTCTGAAATACCTGATTCAGAATTAACCCGTATTGCTTTAACTCGTCTTGTAGGTGAGAAACTTATGGGGCTTGAATTAGAAAGGCTCGGTATTATCATTAGTGATGATGTTATTATTGATCATATTAAACATGATAAGATGTTTCAGGATAAGTCTGGGAAGTTTGACAAAGATTTATTTAAGAGAATTCTGCGCTCCAACAACATAAGAGAATCTGATTATGTTGCTAAGTTAAAATATTCTATAGGGAGTTCTGTTTTTATGGATCAATTAAAAATTTCTAATATACCTGAGCAAATTTTAAGACAGTTCTATCAGTATAAGTATCAACAAAGGGAGGTTGAATTGTTTACTATTGCTAACTCCTTTGATCCTATAAGAGTTTCTGAAGAAGAGTTGAAGACATATTATGAAGTAAATAAAGCTAGATTCTATAAGCCTGAGTTAAGAAAGTTAGAATACATTGTAATCACACCCAATTCATTTAGGTCTAGCGTTAATATAAGTAATAGTGAAGTTGAAAGTGAGCTTGCTGAATTAAACCCTTCTTCTGGTAAAGAAAGGCAAGAGTTAAAGAAAAAAATAATTGAGAATAAGTTAGACCAGAAGATGTTTGAAAAGATGAAGCTTATTGAGGATGCAGCAGCCTCTGGTGAATCAATTAAAGAAATATCTAAGAAGTTCAATCTGAAATATATTGAAGCACCGCATGTTAATAGTAAAGGTATAGCGGTAAATAATGGAGTTGCATCAAGTCCTGTTCCTATAAGTTTAAAGTTCTTAGAGGAGGCATTTTTATTAGAGGAAGGGATGGTTTCAGAAATAATAAAATCTGATACTGAGAACGAATATTACATGGTAAGTGTAAATAATATAAGGCATAAGCAACTACAAACACTTGATGAAGTGAAAAAAGCTATAACTGATGAGATAACACTTCAAAAAACCTATGAGTTAAATAGGAAAGCTGCTTCTGATATAAAGGATAATTTGCTAAATAATAAAAAGATCGATGAAAAATATAAGAATAAATTAGATGTTAAACGCATGAAATTTAAAAGGTTCATAGGAGAAGAAGAGGCTTCTATAAACCCTAGGCTGCATGATGCTATATTTAGTTTAAAAACCTTAGGAGATTATACAGATGTCATAGATGTAGATCATGGGGAGTTGGTTTTTGCTAAGTTACTGAGTATTAGTAACCCTAATAATCCTTCTAGAGAAGAATTAAATGGTGTTTCTCAAGAATCCAACCAATTCATAAACCAAACATTGCATCAAAGCCTATCAAGCAGCTTTGGTAACAGGTACAAGGTTGAAATATTCCAGGAGAATATTCCTAGGAAGTCTTAAGATATTTTTGTTATTTTCATCTAATCTAAAGATAATTGACAAAGCTATGTTAATTACCTAGTATTAACAAAGTTGGGTTAAGTGGGAGGTATGGCTTATGAATATAACATTTTCGGATTCTGTTGTGTATGAATCTGGTCAGCGCATGGAGATACTCAGAGTCTCTGATTTTAATAATGATAACAATCCTGATATTATTTCTTTGCAGCCCATAAGCGATAGAGTGTGTATATTTTTAGGTGCTGGTGATGGATCATTTGGTGTTCCTTCTTACTATGGAATAGGAGGGGATGAGGATGGCATGGAACTAGGCGACTTAAATAATGACGGCAGTATCGATATTGCGGTAATAGATTTTGTTGGTCCTAAAGTAAGTATTCTTATAGGAAAAGGAGATGGCACTTTCTTTAGCAAAGTCGATTATGAGATTGTGTTTGGAAACAACCGTGGTATTACACTGGTGGATATTAATAATGATGGTAATCTGGATGTGATTACTACCAATGCCAATCCGGGAACTGGAAATACTCCTTCTGCATCAACTCTTATAGGAAGAGGAGATGGTACTTTTAATTCTTATTCAACGCACAATATTCATTTTCCATCAAGAGCGGCTAGTTCTGCTGATATAGATGGAGATGGAAGGCAAGATTTGATTAGTTTTGCAAGTCGATCACCACGTCTAATTTCTATACTTTTTGGAAATGGTAATGGTGCTTTTGTGACGCGATTAGATCGTTTAATAAACGATGTGAGTAATTTTTATTTATTAGAAACTGCAGACATAAATAATGATGGTAAATTCGATATTCTATTTAGTGACTTTATTTTATTAGGAAAAGGTAATGGAGCATTTGAAGATCCTATCTACTATGGTATTAAAGGTGAAGTTTCAGATTTTTATATTACTGATTTTGATAATAATACTTTTCAAGATATAGTGTTATCCTCACAAGAATGTGTTGAACTTCAAGCTGAAGATGAAGAGTGTGAAAAATATTTAAGTAGAATTGATATATTACTTAATCAAAATGGTACTTTTTTCAGTAAACAAACTATTGAGTTTCCTGATGAAAGGATTGAGAGTATAACTTCAGGTGATTTCAATGGCGATAACAAAACAGATGTATCCATTACTAAAAGACACGATACAAATATTTATGTTCTAATAAATAAATCAACAATTGCTGAAACGACTACGGAGCCTACAACAACAGTATCTACGAAACTTGATGAGGGATGCATCTTGCTTTCTGCAGTTCCTACAACCTTTATACAAGGGCCAATAGGTATGAGTGGCAGTGTAAGAATAAATATACTAGGTAAATATGCTTTAGAGATTGAGGATTTTGAAGTGAGAGAGGCCTATCATTTGAGTGAGCCGTGTGAACTCGGAGGCCCTATGTGGGTAGGAGGGGCAGAAGATGGCATTATTTTGTACCCACTTCCATGCGAAGAAGATTCTTGTGAGAGATTTGTAGGCTTTCCTAATGAATTTGACTCAGAAAGCTTTTGCATAGTAGATAATCTTGGCATTATGCAGGAAGTAGGTGCATTTCCTGAAGGTTATGGGTGTTAAACATTTTCTGTCTAGAGATTCCTAATAGGCATTTTCTACATGTATTGTAGAGAGAGTTTTTAATGCATCAGATGATAAGCTCTCTTTCAAAGCTTTCTCTGCTTCTAGCGCTTGTTTTGCAGCTGAAGAAAGTTTGTTATATCTTTCTTTTGCCTGATTTGTAACAAGAATTATAAATTCATTATATGACCTCACTTCTTTAAATATTTCTTCTGGCCAGTTTACGATTTTATCCTGTATGTTTCTTAGTAGATTTACCTAATACTTTTTTAGCACCTGTCTTAGCAACAGCTTTCCTAACTCCTTTAGAAGCCAGCGCAGTAGCTCCTTTTCTAGCTAAAGCACCACCACCTTTAGATAAGAAAATAAACTCCGCTAATTGAGGA
>JAHZKS010000091.1 GCA_022600235.1 Alphaproteobacteria bacterium
TCCAAAGGTTGGGGTATTTTAACTTGTTTAGTGTTATGTATTCTTCTCTTAAAACTAATGCTTCTTCATATGGGTTTGTTCCTTTTAGTTTATTAATCTCCATGTCAAGAGTTTGAGCTGAAATGCGGTCTGGGTTTATCTCTAGCTCGCCTTTTTTATTGCGTTGCCAACCCCACATGTTATTTATAGGTATGTTATAACCTTCTTTCTCTTTTTTATTGTAGAATCTAATAATTTCTTGTTCTGTGTGAAGGATCTTAATGCACGATTTTAATAATTCGTCAGTCTTTCTTCCTTGCTTTATATGTGCTAACACTCTTTGCTTTAAGTTTTCAGATGGTTCAAATACGACGTAATTTCCATCTGCAATATCTTCTGGGCAAGGATTTCCAGTTTCTGCATTATGAGTTATTGCATGTTTATCTTTTGTGTCCACAGCTAATGCCACAGTGACTGCATGCCCTATGTCTGTTGCATAGCCTGCATTAGGGTTCCCTGGCATTATTTCATTTGGACCGTCGTTTTTTGCTTTTGTTCCAATAAATAACTGATCATAATCTGCAGTCACGGGTGTTGATGGTTTCTCAATAATCTTCCCATCTTTTACTTCTAAATTTCTGTAACCTATTACTTCAATAGCTTTTTCTGTGCATTCCTTCGGTAACTTAAATTCTTTTTTGCTACCTTCTAAGATATATTTGCCATCTGGATTTTTTGTAGCAAAAACCATATTACCTTTGCTATCTTTGAGTGTGTGTCCTTTTGAATCTTTAAATCCATATATTTGTTCTGATCTTTCATTTTTCAAAGGCATTGATTCAGTAATGTTTGTGAGTGAATCCTTGAATCTACTGAGCTCTGTGTCTGTTAATGAGCTGATATCTGTGTTGATGATTTCATTATAACGCCCTCTATCAGAAACATGTTTTGATTGGTTAATTTTATTATATTCTTCTATTGCTTCATGATTATTCTGTGTTCCAAGTTTACTAAATCCTGAGTCTGTTGGCACTAGCCCTTCTAAATATACTCCTTGGTCTGCAGATTTTCCTTTAATATCTAGACCTTTTCCTACGCATCCTGATAAAAATCTTAGTTTGGCAGTAGGGTTAATGGGTCTAAAAACCATTATAGTATTGTTTGCAAGACAAAGATCGGCTGATGCTAGCAAATGAGTATCAAGCATTCCTGTTAATCTTTCTGTTTGAGAAAAATTATGATTTTCTGGCATTACTAAGTACCTGTGCTTTTTTAGTACAATAGGTTGTTAACAAATATGTTAACTGAAAAATTTTGTTTGTTCTAGGTTTTAAAGTTTTTTGATGTGTTTTTATGGTGCAACCGGCAGGATTCGAACCTGCGACCCCAAGATTAGGAATCTTGTGCTCTATCCAGCTGAGCTACGGCTGCAGTCTTTTGTAAAAAGTTTGAACTTGTTGTAGGAGTTTGATTATATGGTTTAAAGAATAACTATATAAGGGAGTCCATATCATTGTACCTACATAAGCATAAGCTAGCATTGCTGCAAATATTATATCACTAATCCAATGGGCACCACTCATGAATCGTGGGATGCATAAGAACACACCAACTATTATTGTAGGGATGAATATTTTTCTTGGGACAAATTTTGATGAGAAAAATATCCAATAAAACATTGCAAATCCATGTCCTCCAGGAAAGGATCTCTTGGATAAGTCTTTTATATCTGAGTCATTAAAGTATTCAGAGAGTTTTAAAAATGGTTTGAGTACTAAAGATGGTGAGAATCTATCTGTAGTCATTAAGTCGTGAAATATAAAATTAATAAGCACAACACCACCTTGTATGTATATCCACATTAATAGAACTTGTGATATAGAGATAATCCGTTTACTCCTTTTGGTATCAAATATATACCAAATATTGAGTGAAAGAATGCAGACTACATTCAGATATTTTTCTTCTTTTGAATTCATAATCGCCCAAAACCAGCTCCATTTTTTGCTTAAATGAAGTGAGTCATTTGCCATTCTTGATGCCAAAACATCAATAGAATACATAATATTTCCTACATCTGTGTAAAACCACAGCAATAAAATTATTAGTGGAAGTAGAAATGAAAGTAACAGTTTGTGCGCTTGAAATTTATTTTTTTCTATCATTTTTTTCATGGGCATTAAAATTTAAAAATGAACATACTAAAAAAAATGAGTATTTACAATACGTTAAAGTTGTATAGGAAATAGATTGTCAGATGCAAAGAGTGCCCGGTTTACTAATAGACGCTAACTATTTCTTGATAAAATGGAAAAATGGTGATAAAATTACCACATCTTAAAAATTGTATAAAAATCATGAGTATCCCCAAAAAGATTAATTATGTTTGGGTTACTTCAGGCATTAAGCCTGAAGAGCCTATTATTAAGGAAGGTAAGAACATATTTTCTGATGCGTATACTGGCTGTTTTGTTGATCCTAAAAAATGCGTTAGTCCTGATGTTAGAATAAACTACTTTCATAATATAAAAAAAATGGTTGAGGTTTTTGAAGGTTGGGAAATAAATTTTTGGACGAATGATAGAGGGTTAATTCCAGAAAGTGTATCTTTATTAGAATCTGTAGGTGTTAATGTCAGAAGTTTTTATGAGCTTGCTGAAGAAGGTCACAAAAACCATGATGTATTAGAATTCATAAAAACATGTGATTTTGAAACTCTTAGAAAAATAGGTTCAGTTGGTGCTTTTGTTGATTTTATTAAATATCTTGTCATATACAACGAGGGTGGAGTTAGCGTTGATTTAAACTTTGCAGTAAAGAATAAAATTACTGATGAGTGTTTAAAGAGCAAAATGATTATTCTAGATAACGTGGAGAATTATTTTTTTGCTTCGGTTTCAAAAAATCCATACGTAGAAACGTTATTAAATTCATTTTCCATTGATAGGTGTCAGGAATCTGAGGGCAATTCTTATACTGCGTTATATTGGACTAATTTTCTTTATACTGCCGCCAACCTTGTTCTTAAAAAGTCTGTGAATCCTTACTTAAATATTGACGTATTTTATAGTAAAGATAATCGTTTTGTTAGTTTGCCTGATCATTGTGTGGAAGAAGGAGCGGATGGCTTGGTGGGAGTAGATTTACATCAAAATACTTGGGCTAATTTTAATGGTGGTGACTACAATGCGTTGCCACATGATGAATTATAAGTGTAAGTATTTAAACGCAAAACTACATTTTGTTAGGTAAGGTTTTCTATGAAGACCTTTTAGCGTGTAGGAGCAGTTAGAGTAGGTTCTCTATGCTGTTAATTTTATCGCGTAATTTAGCAGCTTTCTCAAACTCTAAATTTTCAGCTGCTTCAAGCATTTGTACTCGTAGCGAGCTAATATATTTTTCTTTGTCTTTTATATCATCGCTTTCGTTGAATGAGGATAGGGCAGAGCTTTCTTGTTTTTGCTCATACATAGGTGCATAAAGCTTTTTCTTTATAGAAGCAGGTGTAATATTGTTCTTTTTGTTATATTCTAATTGTTTATTTCTTCTTCTATCTGTCTCTGAAAGTGCAGCTTTTATAGATCTAGTAATAGTGTCTGCATATAATATAGCTCTTCCTTCTAAATGTCTTGCTGCTCTACCTATGGTTTGTATCAAAGATGTTTCGGATCTTAGGAACCCTTCTTTGTCAGCATCTAATATTGCTACTAAAGAGCATTCTGGTATATCTAATCCCTCTCTCAGTAAGTTTATTCCTACTAATACATCTATGTCTCCACGACGCAGATCGTTTATTATTTCTATTCTTTCAAGTGCATTAACTTCAGAATGTAAGTATGTAACTTTTATTCCGGATTCCATCAGGTAATCGCTAAGCTTTTCTGCCATTTTCTTGGTTAATGTCGTTACAAGAGTGCGATGTCCATTCTCGATCTGTTTTTGTATTTCGTTTGTTAAGTCATCAATTTGATTAGAAGTTGGCCTTATATCGCACTTAGGGTCCACTAGTCCTGTTGGTCTGATGATCTGTTCAACAAATTTATTCTCTACTAAGTCTAGTTCATACTTAGCTGGTGTTGCGGATATAAAAATAGTTTGAGGGCGAATTGAATCCCATTCTTCAAATTTAAGAGGTCTATTATCAAGTGCCGATGGAAGTCTAAAGCCATATTCAACAAGGGGCACTTTTCTAGATCTATCTCCATTATACATAGCATGGACTTGCGGCACTGTAATATGGCTTTCATCTATAAATAGTAGTGCATCTTTTGGTGTATATTCAAATAGAGTAGGTGGTGGCGCTCCTTCTTTTCTTCCTGTGAGATATCTTGAGTAATTTTCTATTCCTTTGCATGTGTTAGTTTCCAGCATCATCTCAAGATCTAGCTCAGTGCGCTCTTTAAGTCTTTGTGCTTCTACTAGTTTATTATTCTCATATAAGATATCTAATCGTTTCTTTAAGTCGATTTTTATTTGTTCTATCGCTGAGTTTGTGGTTTCTTTTGATGCTATATAATGGCTATTTGCATATATAGTGACCTTGTTCATTTTAAAGTTTTTCTTTCCAGTAAGTAAATCTATCTCTGATATAGAATCTATTATGTTGCCAAAAAATTCAATTCTCCATCCTTTGTCTTGTAAGTGAGGAGGTGATAGATCTAATATGTCTCCACGTATCCTAAATTTTCCCTGAGATAACTCTATATCATTTCGGGTGTATTGAAGTTTTATTAACTCAGATGATATTTCTTCTCTGGTTTTTGTATCACCAACTTCTATTTTTGTTGTCATAGAAGAGTATGATTCTGGTGAACCAAGACCATATATGCAAGATACCGACGCGACTATTATTACATCTCTTTTTTCAAAGAGAGACCTGGTAGCAGAGTGACGCATTATATTAATGTGATCATTAATTGATGCATCTTTCTCTATATATAAATCTCTTTTCGCTACGTAGGCTTCTGGTTGGTAATAATCATAGTAAGATACAAAATACTCTACATGGTTGTTTGGGAACAGTTCTCTCATCTCTAAGTATAGCTGAGCTGCAAGAGTTTTATTTGGTGCCATTATCAGAGTAGGTTTTCTGGACTTACATATGATATTAGCCATGGTAAAAGTTTTACCAGAACCAGTGACTCCAAGCAGCACTTGATTTTTTTGATTTTTTTCTATGGATTCTAATATATCTTCAACAGCTTTTGGTTGATCTCCAGATAATTTAAAATCAGAGTTGAGCTCAAATTCTTGACTTTTATCCACTGTAAATAATATTCTTTATTAGTTTTGACCTTAGGATTATAGGTTATAATATATATTTTATATAGAGAAATTAAGGTAAAAATATGGAAGAAGTAACTATATACACAAAAAAAGGATGTCCTTTTTGTGTTAGAGCGAAAGATTTGTTAGATTCTAAAAACGTAAGTTATAATGAAGTAGATGTTGGTAATGACCCAGATAAGCGATCTGCATTAACTAAAAAATCTAATGGAAAAGCAACTGTGCCGCAAATATTTATAGGTAAGAAGCATATCGGTGGGTGTGATGATCTGTTCTCTTTGAATGACAGTGGAAACCTGGATGATCTTTTAAAATAGTTGACAGTGCTTGTAACGTAGACAAGACATAGATTTCTGTTTTTTTGTTATAAAAAGTTTGTGTTTTTTATGGCACAAAATGTTTAAGTCTCTCTGGAGTTTTTTATATCAAAATTCAATTCTTCTTGTTTAGCAAGGCTTTATAAGCATATAATTGGTCTATCGAAGCATTGGCATTAGATGTCGATGAAGATCGGCTTTTTATAATTTAAGAAAGCCAGTGTTTTTTTTAATTAATTTTAAGGTAAGGTTATGAATAAACAAAAATTACTTGCAACAACAGCTTTAGTAAGCTTGTTTGCTGGAAGTGCGCTTGCTGATGGTGCTGCGGCTCCAATGGTAAACGATATGAGTGTAAGAATCGGAGGTAACTTCGATGGTCATGCAATTACTGCATCTGACAGCTCTGATGTAAACAATCTAACAAAAAACAACAACGACCTTGGTTTTTCAACTGATGCTGAAGTATGGTTAGAGGCAAAAAGTTCAACAGCTAAAGGTCTAGAGTATGGTGCTCATATTGGTATCAGTACTCACGCAAACTCATACAAAAATACTTCAAAAGGTTCTGACAGAAGTTACTTATGGTTAGAGCATCATGATTTAGGTCGTATGGAGTTTGGTAGTAACAATGATTCTTCTGAATCAATGAGAGTTGGTGCTGACAGCATTGCTGTTGCAACAGGTGGTATTTCTGGTGCATGGGTTCAAAGCTTAACTTCAAGATTATTTAGCCCAAGTGTAAACGTTTCTTTAGAAGAGTTTGTAATGAGTCCTTGGAATGTTGGTGATAACGCAATGGATTTTGATCTTCAAGGTCCAGGTGCAACAACAGCAGCTAACTCTTCAGATTCTTGGCATGTAGAAAAGGCTCGTAAAGCTACTTACTACACACCAAGAATGAACGGTTTTCAGTTCGGTCTTTCATACACTCCTGATACAGAAAACAGAGGTAATGGTTTAGCTGGTGTTATTTCACAAGCTTCTTTACCAAATTCTACTAGTTCTGCTGCTAATGCTGCGGCTAATAAGAATGTATTTTCCGGTGGTATTACTTGGGATGGAAAAGTAATGAACGACGTAATGGGAAGTGTATCATTAGTAGGTATGACTGGTTCTACAGCTCCTGGATCATCTGGTGTTGAAAGTAAAGATGTGGAAGGTATGGACTTTGGTGTAAAGCTTAACTACAGAGACTGGAGAGCTGCTGCTTCTTACGGTTGGTTAGGTGAAACTGGTTTCCAATCAGCTGCTACTAACATTGAAGACACTCACTACTGGACATTTGGTCTTGGGTACAAAATGGATAAGATTGACACAAGTTTAAGTTACATGTGGGGTACTAAAAACCATAACGAATCACAAGTAGTGTCTCTTGGTGTTGACTATGCTTTAGCTAGCGGAATTATGCCTTATGCTGAAGCAACTTACTACCATTTAGACTTAAAGAACAGAGGTGGTTTAGCATTGACTGGTAACGGTGCAAATCCAGGTACAGATAGAACAGTAGCTTCTACTGCTAATACTACAGTCCAAAGACATGCTGAAGGAACAGTATTTGTTCTTGGTACAAAGTTGAAATTCTAATTATTTAGAATTTACAAGAATTTAGAGGCAACTGGGGAAACTCAGTTGCCTTTTTTTGTACCTGTAGTGATTTGATTATCTTTTGAAATTCATTTTTATGGTGAGATGTTTTTTTCTATTAACGCAGTGGTAAAAACATATTGATCGGTACTGAGCAAGATTTTGAATCAAGTTCAAAGTTAAATATGTGGGTGGTTTAGAGTGAATACACTTGCTGTCATTCCGCGCTTGATGCGGAATCTTCAAAATAAGGATCTCCACTGAACAAAATTCTGAATCAAGCCTAGAATGGTGTTATGGTTTATTGCAGAACTCGAGAGGAAATGAGGGCAATAAAGTGATGTGTAGGAGATTGTTGTAGGCGGAGAAAATGTTTATTTAAGCTAATTTATTTTCTAGATCTCTTATAAACTGCTCTATATATTGACTTCTTTTATACCCATCTTCAATATTTTTTGAGATTACTATTTTATTATCAGGCTTGATCTTAATGTTCTCTGAGTGGTTTATAACGAACTTCAGTATTTTATCTGAATGTTGTTCATTATTTTCTAAAAATGTAATAGCAAATCCTAAAGGGCTTGCATCTATCTTTAAGATTTTGCATTTGAGACATAGATTCTTAATCGTGATTGTAGAAAAAAGATTCTCAAACTCTAATGGTAGTTTTCCAAACCTATCTACCATTTCAGCTGCGAATGCTTGTATTTCATCTTCATTTTGTAGTTCTCCTACTCTGCGATACAGATTTAGTCTCATGTCAAAATCTTGTATGTAATTCTCTGGTATATACACAGGAATTCCTAAGTTGATTTGTGGAGTAAATTTCTTTTTGATAACTTTGCTAGTTCCTTTGTTTTTTATTTCTTCAACTGCTTCTTTCAGCATATTTTGATATAGCTCCACTCCTATTTCTTTTATATGGCCAGACTGTTCTTCTCCTACCAAATTACCATATCCTCGCATATCCATGTCATAGGACGCTATTGAAAAACCACCTCCTAGTTGCTCTGTTTTCTGCAGTACCTCTAGCTTTTTTAAAGTATTAGTCTTTATAGACTTATTGCTTGCAAAAGTGAAATATGCATAAGATTTGATATTGCTTCTGCCGATGCGACCTTTTATTTGGTACATCTGACTTAATCCGAATTGGTCTGATTTATGTACAATTAATGTGTTTGCTGTTGGTATGTCTATTCCAGATTCTATAATTGAAGTGCATAGTAGAATATCAAATTTACCATCGCAGAATTCACTCATTATATTATCTATCTCAGTGGGTGCCATCCTTCCATGCACTTTCTTAAATTTTAGTTTCGGAACTATACGCTGTAATAACTTTTCAATATCTTCTAAGTCACTTATTCTTGGGCAAATATAAAAACTTTGACCGTCTCTTTTGCTTTCATTTATTAGAGCTTCTTTTATTAGTAATTCGTCAAATCGTATTATTACTGTTTTGGTTGCTATTCTATTAACTGGGGGAGTTGAAATTAGGCTAAGTTCTTTTATTCCACTTAAAGACATCTGTAAGGTTCTAGGAATAGGCGTAGCAGATAAAGTAAGTATATGTATATTTTCCTTCAGTTTTTTTAGTTTTTCTTTTTGTGCTACTCCAAAATGTTGCTCTTCATCTATTATGAGAGA
>JAHZKS010000092.1 GCA_022600235.1 Alphaproteobacteria bacterium
AATTATGGCATCCTGCATAGATAAAATATTAAAAGACTCTATGAATGTAAGGGTATAAATGTGATTTTTGAATATATAGAGATATTAATTAAGCATATATTAGGTATAGTAACAATTACTATACCTCTGCTATTATGTGTTGCTTATCTGACATATGCAGAAAGGAGAGTTATAGCATTGATGCAACTTAGAAGAGGGCCTAATGTTGTTGGTCCTGCTGGTTTGCTTCAGCCTATAGCTGATGCAGTGAAGCTTTTATTCAAAGAAGTTATAATCCCGCATAAGGCTGATAAATTTGTTTTTCTTTTGGCTCCAGTTGTTACATTTGTACTAAGCTTAATCGGTTGGGCTGTTATTCCATTCTCTGAAGATGGTGCTTTATCAAATATCAATGTTGGTGTCTTGTACTTGCTTGCTGTTTCTTCTTTAAATGTATATGGCATTATCATGGCAGGATGGTCTAGTAATTCTAAATATGCATTTTTAGGGGCTATAAGATCATCAGCGCAGATGATTTCTTATGAGATTTCTATAGGTTTAATTTTAGTATGTGTGTTGCTTGCTACTGGCACATTAAACCTAACTGAAATTGTGATAGCTCAGAAAACCATGGGGTTACCAGTAAAGATTTTACTGTTCCCTATGATGATAGTGTTCTTTATTTCTATTCTTGCTGAAACTAATAGATTGCCATTTGATCTTCCTGAGGCGGAATCTGAGTTAGTTGCGGGGTATAATGTTGAATATTCTTCTATGCCATTTGCCCTGTTTTTCCTTGGTGAATATATGAATATGATACTAACTAGCTCTATGTTAGTCATATTTTTCTGGAGTGGATGGTTACCAATATTAGACTTTCCAATTTTTTATATTATTCCTCCATTTGCTTGGTTTGCTATAAAAGTTTCTTTTGTATTATTTTGCTTTTTATGGGTAAGGGCAACTTTTCCTCGTTACAGATATGATCAATTAATGAGATTGGGGTGGAAAGTTTTTCTACCACTTACATTATTTTGGGTGATCGTTACTTCATCTGCTCTATTGTTTTTTGATAAATTACCAGTGGTATGATGTTTAATAAATTAAAACAACATTTTAAAACATTTACGTTGTACGAGCTGCTTTGCGGTATGGCTTTAACATTCAAATACTTATTTAAACCTAAAGTAACAATCAATTATCCTTTTGAGAAAAATAAAATTAGCCCTAGGTTTAAAGGAGAACACGCTTTAAGAAGGTATCCTAATGGTGAAGAAAGATGTATCGCTTGCAAATTATGTGAGGCAGTATGCCCAGCTCAAGCCATTAGTATAGAGGCAGAAGAGAGGGATGATGGTAGTAGGAAAACTACGAGATATGATATCGACATGGTAAAATGTATATATTGTGGTTTGTGCCAAGAATCTTGCCCTGTGGATGCTATAGTTGAGGGGCCAAATTTTGAATTTTCTAAAGAAACACATGAAGAATTAATATATGATAAAAATAAACTATTAGAAAATGGAGAAGTATGGGAGAAAGAATTAGCTCATACACTAAAATTAAACCAGAAATATAAGTAAAAATGATAATTTACGACATGCTATTTTATATATTCTCATTGCTTGTGATTACAGCAGCGGTGGGTGTGATTTCGGTAAAAAATCCTGTGCATGCTGTGTTTTTTTTGATATTTGCTTTCTTTAATGTTGCTGGTTTATTTGTTCTTTTGGGAGCGGAGTTTTTAGCTATGGCGCTAGTTATAATTTATGTAGGTGCTGTAGCGATCTTATTTTTGTTTGTTGTAATGATGCTTAATGTGGGTTTGCTAAATATAAAACAATATGTTGTAAATAATCGTAAGCTACTACTAATATTATCCTTATTATTAGCAGCTGAGTTAGTCTTTATTATTTATTCTTCGATAGCTGTTGAATCAACTACCTTACTACCCAAGGCCCCCTTAATCATTGAAGGAACTCATTCTAATACTCATCAATTAGGATTATTGCTTTATACAGAATATGCTTATTTATTTCAGATTTGTGGTTTTATTCTATTTGCAGCAATTATTGCCGCAATTATACTAACTCATAGAGATGGAAGAAATAAAATAAAACAAGATATCAATACACAGTTAAAAAGAAATAAAGCTAATTCTATAGCTATTGTTAATGTTAAATCAAATACGGGTGTAAATGTCATTGATAGGGACTGATGTAGGGCTTATACATTTTCTAGTAGTAGGTGCTTTATTATTTAGTATTGGTATATGTGGAATTATTACCAATCGTAGGAATATTATTTCTATTTTAATGTCTATAGAATTAATATTATTATCAGTGAATATAAACTTTGTTGCTTTCTCTGCTCATTTGAAAGGGCTCACTGGGCAAATCTTTACTATGTTAATATTAACAGTAGCCGCTGCAGAAGCGGCAATAGGTTTAGCGATATTGATATCTTATTATAGAAATAAGGGAAATATTGAAGTGCAAGAAATGAATGAGATGCAAGGATGATATTAGGATATATAGTTTTTTTTCATTTATGCGCATTTTTAGTTGTCGGTAGTTCTTATAAAACTATCACAAATAAACTTGCTCAAATTATTACTTCAGGATCTTCTTTCTTGTCTTGGATTCTTTCTGGATTTTTGGCATATGATGTAATTTTTAAACATAATGTCATTTCTTTTCCTGTTTTAAATTGGATAAATATAGGGAATATTTCGATAGAATGGAGTTTGCAGGCTGATGCATTGACGGTTGTAATGTTAATGGTTGTGAATGCTGTATCAACTTTAGTACATATATATTCAATAGGATATATGTCTAAAGATGAGTGTGTTCCAAGATTCATGTCTTTCTTGTCTTTGTTTACTTTCTTTATGTTGATATTGGTAACATCCAATAATCTACTTCAGTTATTTGTTGGATGGGAAGGCGTAGGTTTGTGCTCATATTTATTAATTGGTTTTTGGTATAAAAAAGAGTCTGCATGTAAAGCGGCAATCAAAGCTTTTGTAGTAAATCGTATAACAGATGTATTTTTTGTTATAGGTTTGTTCTCAATCTATAACACTTTTGGATCTCTGTTATTCTCAGAGATATTCTCAAATGTTTCAAATTATACTTTATCTACTATTAGTATTTTAGGGCATAATTTTAGATCAATAGATTTTATTTGTATTATGTTATTTGTTGGCTGTATGGGTAAATCTGCTCAGATAGGTTTCCATACATGGTTACCTGATGCCATGGAAGGTCCTACACCTGTTTCAGCTTTAATTCATGCTGCTACTATGGTTACAGCTGGAGTGTTTTTGGTAGTGCGTTGTTCTCCTCTATTTGAATATTCTAATATTGCTTTAGATATGATTATATTTGTTGGAGGTACTACAGCATTCTTTGCAGGTACAATTGCTTTAGTGCAGAACGATATAAAGAAGATTATAGCATACTCGACGTGCAGTCAGCTTGGATATATGTTTTTAGCTTGTGGTGTGTCTGCGTATCCTGTTGCTATGTTTCATCTTGTGACTCATGCTTATTTTAAGGCGCTTTTATTTCTGGGTGCGGGTAGTGTTATACACTCTATGGGTGGCGAACAAGATATTAGAAACATGGGAGGGATTAGAAAAAAGATACCATACACTTACTTTATGATGATTATAGGATCTTTATCCCTAAGTGGAGTATTTCCTTTTGCTGGGTTTTTCTCAAAAGATACAATATTAGAATCTGCTTTGGTTAAAAATACAGTGATGGGAGATTTTGGATATTTCATGGGAATGGTTACTGTGATTTTAACAGCATTTTATTCATTCCGTTTAATATTTATAACGTTCCATGGGTCAGCTAAGAATATATCCATATCATCAAATGCACATGAGCCTTCGAAATCTATGATGATACCTTTGGTCATATTATCTGTTGCTGCAACATTCTCAGGCGCGGTAGGCGAGTATTGTTTAAAGATTATAGATTACTCTTTAGATTTTTGGGGCAATGCAATATATATCATGCCTGAACATAATAACTTGGGTGCAATACATAATATTGAATTTGGTGCGAAAATTTTACCTAGTATATTTGCTGTAATGACAATTATTGCTACATCTATACTGTACTTATATAAAAATACTGTTTTAAACTACTTCAAGAAGAGGTTTGAGTGGATATATGATGTTTTGTTGAACAAGTATTATGTGGATGAAATATATGATATTATATTTGTGCGTGGTTTACAAAATATCTCAGAATTCTGTAAAAAGAAAATAGAGAAACGTACAATTGATGACTGTGGTCCGCATGGATCTGTTTCTGTTGTGAGTAAGATGTCTTCTTATGTAAGAAGCCATCAGACAGGTTTTGTGTATCATTATGCTACGATAATGATATTAGGTTTTGTTTTAGTAATAACTTGGTTTGTTATACAATATTAATATGAATGAATTTCCTTTATTAACGCTAAATGTATTTTTGCCTAGTCTTGGTGCTTTGATTATTGCTTTGTTTTTTAATGCAAAAGATAGGAATGCGTTTTTTATAAAAGCTACTGCGCTTGTTTTCTCTTTGTGTAGTTTTATTTTATCTTTATATTTTTATTATTCTTTCTCTAAAGGATTATTTGCTGAATACCAATTTGAAAATAAATTCTTTTGGTTTCCTTCGTATAACATCAATTTCCATTTGGGTATAGATGCTATATCTTTGCCTTTTATACTGCTTTCAAACTTTTTGGTAGTGATCTCTATATTATATAGTTGGAATAATGTTAAGTACCGCCTTAAAACATACATGATATCATTTTTGTTTTTGCAGACTCTTGTAATGGGTGCTTTTGCTGCTGTGGATGTAATATTATTTTATATTTTCTTTGAGTCAGTTCTTATCCCGATGTTCTTTATTATAGGTATTTGGGGAGGAGAGAATAAGGTTTATGCTGCTTATAAGTTCTTTTTATATACACTTTTTGGCTCTATATTTATGTTGATTGCTATTATATATGCGTACCAAATCTCTGATTCAGCAAATATGGTAGATATGACAGGTATATTAGCTAAAAAGAGTTTGAATGTTCAGAGATTAATATGGCTAGGTTTGTTTGTATCTTTTGCTATAAAAGTTCCGATGATTCCTTTGCATACTTGGCTTCCTGATGCGCATGTTCAAGCGCCTACGGCAGGTTCTGTGATGCTTGCAGGAGTGTTATTAAAAATGGGTGGGTATGGTTTTTTGAGACTATCACTTCCTATGTTACCAGAAGCAAGTCATTACTTCTTTGATTTTGTTGCTGTTTTAAGTGTTATTGCAATTATATATGCATCCTTCTTAGCTTTTGTGCAAACCAATATTAAGAAGCTTATAGCGTATTCCTCTATAGCTCATATGGGATATGTTACTATTGCGATTTTTTCTGGAAATATATATGGACTACAAGGTGGTATTTTTCAGATGATTAGTCATGGATTAGTTTCAGCAGGACTATTTTTAGTTGTAGGTATGTTATCAGATAGAACAAATACTAAAGAAATAAGCAAATATGGGGGCTTTGCATCAAGAATGCCAAATTTAGCAATAATATTTGCTTTATTGGTGCTTGCATCAATTGCTCTTCCTGGAACTAGTGGTTTTATTGGAGAATTTATGAGTTTAATCTCTATATATGACATTAATAAATTTTATACGTTCCTTGCTGCTACAGGTATGATATTGGGTGCAGTATATATGTTGTACCTGTACAAAAGAGTGATGTTAGGAAAAAATATTAATAATGATATATTAGATATTAATGTTATGGAGAAAGTAGTTTTGCTTCCAATAGTTATACTAATTCTGCTTTTTGGTATTTACCCGAGTATTTTGACTGGAATTACAGAAGTTGCAGCAGGTGAATTATCTATATATTTTCAATCATTTAAATAGAATATAAGAATGTTAAGTTTAGCGGTTTTTAGTCATATTATTCCAGAAGCTATTATAGCCATATCTGCTTTGTTACTTACCTTGCTAGGGTCATTATTAAATCGTTACATTAAGCCCAGGCTTTATCCGTTTTTTTCTATTATAACTCTTATATGTGCGTGTTATTTTTTGTCGATTAATGATTTCTTTGAAGAAGAAACTGCATTTAATATGCTATTTGTCTCAAGCCAATATACTTCTTTTTCGAAAATAGTAGTTTTGTTTGCCACTATAGCATCTATCATTTTGTCTCTTGGTTATAACAAAATAGATAAATCATTTTTAAACTTTGAATTTTATGTGCTGATTTTGCTATCTGCTCTTGGCATGATGGTTATGATATCTAGTAATGATTTGATGTCATTATACTTAGGTCTTGAATTGCTTAGCTTGTCTTTGTACACAGTGGTTTCTTATAATAGGAATAGTGTTTTTTCTTCCGAAGCTGGTTTAAAATACTTTGTTTTAGGTGCTTTAGCTTCTGCGATTTTGTTATACGGAGCTAGTTTAATATATGGGTTTACTGGAACTACTAATTTTTCTTCTATTAAAACCATACACCAACAATACTCTTTAGGGGCTCCTATACCGGTTGGTGTCATTGTAGGAATAGTTCTGCTAATATCTGGTATGTGCTTTAAAATTGCAGCAGCGCCTTTTCATATGTGGGCACCTGACGTTTATCAAGGTGCGCCATTGCCTGTGACTGCATTCTTATCTACAGCTCCAAAGGCTGCATCAATATTTTTATTGGTTAAGTTATTAGTTTTAAATTTTGATATTTGGCACCAAGAATGGAGGCAGATAATCATAGCTATATCATGCCTTTCTTTGGCTATAGGCTCTTTAGGTGCATTATTTCAATCCAATATTAAAAGGCTTCTTGCATATAGTTCAATTAATCATATAGGTTTTTTGCTTATTGGTTTAGTTTCATATAACGTTGCTGGAATTGAAGCATCTTTAATTTATCTGTGCATTTATTTATCTATGAATTTAGGGATATTTGCTTTTATTGCAATGCTTCAGAAGAGTGGTGATGAGCGGTTTGACCTTACTTTATTTCAAGGTCTTTCAAAAAGTAATCCTATAGTATCTATATGTATATCTATACTATTACTCTCAATGGCTGGTATACCACCTTTTGCTGGTTTTCTTGCAAAGTTTTATATTATTTATGGATCCATAAAAGGAGAAATGTATTTTCTTGCATCATTTGCGATGATTACTGCAGTTATTTCAGCTTTTTACTATCTAAAAATAATAAAACTAATGTATTTTGATGATATGGGTAAAAATATGAAAAGAGGTTGGTTTTCTGTAGAAAATATAATTATTGCTTCGTTTGCTGTAACTTTTAATGTAATTCTGATAATATTCCCAACAAGCTTTAATAACATCATATCTTATTCTGTAACTAGTCTATTTGAATAAAATATCTAATTAAAATATTAAAAATATGATACTTACAATTGACGTTGGTAATACTGATACTGTATTGGCATTTTATAAGGATGATAAAATTCTTAGAAGCCATAGAGTTCCAACAAAACCTTATAAAACTGAGGATGAGTATATATCTTTATTTCAAGAAATGAAATTTGGAGATGTAGAGGGTATAATAATTGCGTTAGTCGTGCCTGATTTGAGGTCTGGTATGAGTAGGGCTTGCCAGAAAGTATTTGGAATTAAGCCTTCTTTTATTGGTGATAGGGAGGTAGAGATAGACCTAAAGATAAAAATTGATAAGCCTGAAACATTGGGAGCAGATAGAATAGCAAATAGTATAGCAGCTATCAAAAAATTTAAAAAAAATATTATTATCGTAGATTTTGGTACTGCCACAAATTTTGAGGTGATAGGGGAAGATAATGATTTTATTGGGGGTGTAATAGCTCCTGGAATTAAAACTTCTGTTAAATCACTATCAGAATCTGCAGCCTTATTGCCTATGTATGAAGTAGAGCGTCCAAGCAAGGTAATTGCAACTTCTCTTGAAGATACGCTACATTCTGGTATATTCTATGGATCACTTGGAATGATTAATTTCTTAATAGAAAATATCAAAGAAGAGTTACTCGAGAATTCTAAACTAGTCTCTAATGTTGTTTCTACAGGGGGCTTAGGAGATTTGTTCACAAAACATACTAAATTAATAGATGTATATGATGAGCATCTAACTACGTTTGGTTTGCTTGAAATTTATAAATTTAATAAAAATAAGAATGACATTTAATTTGAACGACCATAAAGATAAATTGCTATTTCTACCATTAGGTGGTTCTGGTGAAATAGGAATGAATTTTAATTTATATTACTACGAAGGGAAATGGTTAGTAGTAGATTGTGGGGCTGGTTTTCCTGAAGATTATTTACCAGGTGTAGATTTAATAATTCCTGACATATCTTTCATAGTAAAACACAGAAAAGATATTGTAGGTATTGTTTTAACTCATGCACATGAAGATCATATAGGTGCTGTGCAGTATTTGTGGGATGCTTTAGGTTGTCCAATTTATACAACAAATTTTACTGCACATTTTCTGAAAGCTAAGCTTTCTGAATATGCTAATGAACTACCTAATAAGATAATACAAATTAAGCCTAAAGGAAAATTGGATATTAAGCCATTCCAGATTGAAATGGTTCCTCTATGTCATTCTGCACCTGAGATGCAAGCCTTAGTAATAAAAACTAAATATGGTAATATATTCCATACAGGAGACTGGAAGTTTGATCCAGATCCAATAGTTGGAGAAGTAAATGATGAAGATCTATTGCAAAAATATGGAGATGAGGGGATACTCGCACTTATAGGAGATTCAACTAATGTATTTAATGAAGATTATTC
>JAHZKS010000093.1 GCA_022600235.1 Alphaproteobacteria bacterium
CTTGAATGTATTGCATCAAAATTTTTAAATGGCTTATAATCAAAATCTAAAAATAATCCTCCATATTTTATTAAGATTTCATACCTTAGAAGATTTGATTTTTCTTGGTATGAAGCTGCTTTATTAAATAGATCTTTTGATCCAAAATTCCAATTTTCTATTTCTTTTTCTGTCCATAATTTATACTCCCAATCTGGATGCAGTTTTTGCCATTCCTTGCTGTATTCTAGGTGTTTTTTTGGAATTTGCTTTGGCCCGAGCCATATCTGATGAATGATTTTTGGTATAGTATTTCTGGGATTTGATGTAAGGATTTTTGGATTGTTAGATTCATATATCTTCTCAAGAAATATATAATCTGAGTTTTTATGAAATCCTTTAGGAATATGCATAGACTCATCAAAACTCTTATATAAGAATTCTGCATTAGCTGAAAATGCTAATAATATATATGCAAATAGTGCTATGTATTTACGTTTCATATAAATTTCCATTGCAAACGTTTTGTTATACGACTATTTTTATCGATCCATACACAATAGATTTTTTATTATGTCTGTTCAAGAAGAAAGATCTTCTCATAAAGGTTTAGCTTGGTTCGTTTGGTTCTTAGCAACCGTATTTTTTGCTTATCAATTTATTTTGAGATTGGCACCAGGGCTTATCATTAATGAGATGATGAGTAAATACAATATTTCTGCTACAGAATATGGAGTTTTTTCGGCCATGTATTATGTTGGTTATGCTGGGTGTCAAATACCTGTTGCTCTGTTATTAGATAGATACGGTACAAGAATTGTTGGTGCTTTGTGCATAATTCTTTGTGCTATGTCTTCTATTATATTTATGTATACAGATTCATGGAGTGTGGCACTAGTTTGTAGGCTATTGATAGGTGCTGGTTCAGCTGCAGGTTTCTTGACGGTATCCAAAGTAATCTCGATGTGGTTTGAGAAGAAATATTACGGACGTATGGTTAGCATCACATTTAGCTTTGGGTTAATTGGTGCTGTTTATGGTGGGAGGCCTATCAGTAATTTCATTGATATATTTGGTTGGTTCGATGTAATGGTTGGTATAGGAATAGTGGGTCTAATCATATCTGTATTATTTTTATTATTTAGCAAACCAGTGCCTGGTTATAAAGAAGAAGTAGATCTTAAAATATTCGAAAAACTAAGCGAAGTATGTGCAAACAAAAAAATCATATGGATAGCTTTAGGAAACTTACTTCTTGTGGGTGCATTGGAAGGTTTTGCTGATGTTTGGGGTGTATCATATTTAGTAGATATGTATGAATATTCAAAACAAGATGCAGCAACGATCACATCATTTATTTTTGTTGGCATGATATTCGGTGCTCCGCTACTCGCTATACTTGCAGAAAAAATGAATGCGAACTATTCTCTCACTGTTGCAAGTGGAATATTTATGGGCCTAGCATTCTTTATGATTATTTTGTTAAGACAATATATATCAACGTCTTTGATTTATGTGCTAGTATTTTTAATTGGTGTCGCGTGCTGTTACCAGGTATTAGTATTTACAATAGGATCAAGTTTAGTAAAGACTCAGTTAATTGGTGTGACCATAGCATTCTTGAATTCAATTAATATGCTAGGTGGAACCTTTTTTCATTCAGTTATAGGTTTCGTTATGGATCATTTTTGGACTGGTGAGACTCTAAATGGCGCTAAAGTTTATGGCGCTGAATCTTACAATTACTCATTGATCTCAATACCTATAGCATCTGTTTTAGGAGCAATTATTTTCTTGGTACTGGGTATAGTAGTAGCACGTAAAACAAAGAAACTTAAAGACCCAAGTGTAGTAGAATATCACTAATAAAATATGATTAGTAGAAAAGCTGTTATTGAAGATTTGCCTACGATTATAGCATTGCTAGCAGATGATGAATTAGGAAAATCTAGAGAGTCTGTTTCTGAATCTGATGGTAAAAATTATATTGATGCTTTCAATAAAATAGATTCTGATTCCAATCAATATTTAATGGTTGTAGAGAAGGAAAGTAGAATAGTTGCTACCTGCCACTTAACTATAATTCCATCTCTAACATTTAAAGGGTCAACAAGAATGCAGATAGAGGCAGTGAGAGTCTCTAAAGAATATAGGTCTCAGCAGATAGGGAAATTTATGATTTCTGAGGCACTGAATTACGCAAAATTTAGAAATGCTTCCATCATTCAACTAACCACTAACAAAGCAAGGCCAGATGCTATACATTTCTATAAATCTATTGGTTTTAAAGATACGCACGAGGGAATGAAGTTTATCCTGTAATAGTGTGAGTAGTTACATAAATACATTTATATTAATTCTTTACTATTTATATTATGTGTCATGGGGTAAATAATATTTTTCACTATTCTGATTTGTTTTACAATTTGGTCCTAAGGAGGTTTTTTTTGTAAACTTAATTAGAAGAAGGAATCAATATGACTACACTTATAGAACCAGCTAAATTTAGCAACGCAGTAGACCTTTTAAGGTCTTTTTTCTTATCTAAAGGCTTTCAAGAAGTGCATACGCAGAATCGTTTAAGCATATTAGCGGCATGTGAAGACCCAACCACTGTCGCAACTTATAACTATTCTGGTGAAATTTGGCCATTGCCTCAAACGGGCCAAATGTGGTTAGAGCATGAGCTACTAACAAGACCAGAAGTGCCTGGTTTTTTCTGTGTTTCTACCTCTTATAGACAAGAGCCAAATCCTGTCCCTGGTAGACATGAAGTAATCTTCCCAATGTTTGAGTTCGAATTTCCAGGAAATATAGATGCTTTAGAATCTATGTTGTTAGATCTTTGTGCTCATATGGGTTTTGGAGATGTAATGGCAAAGGATTATAAAGAATGGGCAAAAATATATGGAGTTGAAGAGCTGGATAATGATCATGAAAAGGCAATGTCCGATAAGTTTGGTACTTGTATGATCAAAAACTTTCCTAACTACACATCGCCATTCTGGAATATGAAACAGAGGGGAGATGGTACAGCATCAAAAATTGATGTGATTATAGAAGGGCAGGAAACTATAGGAGCAGCAGAAAGAGCAACAGATCCTGAAGAAATGAGGCATATGTTTAATACTATATCAGAAGGTATGTATGCAGATTTATTATTCAGCAAATTTGGTAAAGAAAGAGTGGAAAAAGAATTAGACGCATTCTTTAAGCATAAATTTGTAGAGAGAGTAGGCGGTGGTATAGGTATGACACGTATAATGCGCGCTCTAGATATAATCAAATCAAGAGAGTTAGAATCTGTCTAATTATGCAACGGTATTGGCGCAAAGAATTGATACTCCTTCCTAGAGACTAGAAGGAGTATCGATTTCTTCCTAGCAAACTTCGCTGATTTTATAATACGATTAAGTTGTGTTGCTGAGTCAATCTTGCTTTGATTAGCAGATATTACAACATCACCTGGTTTTAATCCTCTCGCATACCATACAGACTTTCTTGTCATGTTTAGAATAATTACTCCATCTGTTGTTAGTGGCACACCAAATTTATTACGTAATTCTGGTGTTAACGTAGCAAATTGTGCTCCTAAAATCTCTTGAGGAGAAAATTCAGAATATTTTTCTTTAGGCAGTTCTTGGTCGCTATCCTGAATTGAGTGTTCTACTATAGATTCTTGGTCTTCTGTAAGAGTAGCTTCAAGAGATACTTTCTTTCCTTTTCTAATGATTTGGAAAGGAAGTGGTTTGCCTATGGTTGCACCACCAATAATTCTAGCAAGCTCTTTTAAAGTTTTTACTTTATTATGGTCAAAGGCAACAATTACATCTCCAACTTTTAAACCGGCTTTATCAGCAGCACTACCATCTATCACTTCAACTACAAGCACCCCATGTTTGTTGTCTAATGACATAGATTCTGCAATGTCGTTGGTGATAGCTTGCATTCTAATTCCAAGCTTTCCTCTCCTGACTTTTCCAGATTTCTTTAATTGTTGAATGATATCCTGAGCTAATGAAGCAGGGGTGGCAAATCCTATACCTATATTGCCTCCGGCTACAGTTGATAATATAGCAGTATTTACACCAATTACTTTACCTTCCATGTTAAACATAGGCCCACCAGAGTTACCTCTATTAATGGCAGCATCGGTTTGTATGAAGTTATCTACGATACCATCAGATGCAATATCTCTTCCATTGGCAGAAATAATTCCTGATGTTACAGTTATACCAATTCCAAATGGATTACCAATCGCTATTACCCAATCACCAACTCTAGATTTCTCTGAGTCTCCAAACTCTACGTAAGGAAGCGGTTTATTGTAGTTTACTTTTATTAAAGCTAGGTCTGTTTTTTTGTCATGTCCTATAACTTTAGCTTTGAGTTCAGTACCATCCATAAGTTTGACTGCAACTTTATTAGAAGCTTCTGCTACTACGTGGTAATTTGTAACAATATAACCTGTTTTATCTATAATGAATCCTGACCCAAGAGGTATTAATCTTTTACTTTCAAATGTTTCTGGATTTGGTTCCATAGGTGGAGCCATAAACTTTTCAAAGAATTGTTGAAATTCATTGAATGGAGACCCTTCTGGGAAGGGCGTATTTTTTGCTGAGCGTTTCGGTTTGTGAGTCATGAATACATTTACTACAGCAGGCATTAGTGGTTCAACTAAATCTGCAAAACCTTCTGGTGGAGTATACGATTTTGATGAGGCCACAGGGGTAACAATACTTGCGCAAAGAAAACCTATGATAATGATGTGGCTAAAAAAAGACTTTAAAATTCTCATATCAAACCAATATTTTGAAACTAATGTTGTTAGTCTAGCAGCTATTTGTTAAATAAACGTAAAAATCCATCGCTAGAGGAGAGATACAATGTCGTATCTTTCTTATTAAAAGACTTCTTATATGCTTCTAAAGATCTGTAGAAATTATAAAACTCTGGATCCATTTTGAATGCAGACGCATAAATCTTAGTTGCTTCTGCATCTCCTTCACCTTGAAGTTTTGTGGATTTCTTATACGCTTCTGCTAATAAGATAGTTTTCTCTTTTTCTGCTTTTGATCGAATGATTTGTGCTTTTTCATCTCCTTGAGCTCTTATTCTTTTTGCCTCTTTTTCTCTATCTGATCTCATTCTAGCATATATTGCAGCACTATTTTCTACTGGAAGATCAGCTCTAGAAATACGTACGTCCATTACATCAATACCAAATCCCTTTGATTTCGCATTCATAAGATTTTGTATATCTCCCATGATTTTACTTCTTTTATCAGTAAGTAATGCAGCTAAAGGTTCATTACCTATAACCTCTCTCAAGGATGAATTAAATATACTAGTAATTCTAGATTTTAGGCCCACTTGGTCTGTAACAGTTTGATATATTTTTACAGGGTCTATAATCTTGTATTTAGCATATGCACTTATAATCAGCTTTTTCTGGTCTGCAGCTGTTAATTCTTTTTCTTCATCAATAATGTCTAAAACTTTTTTGTCAAAGTAAATTACGTTTTGTATAAAAGGAACTTTAAAGTGTAATCCCGGCTCTTTGCTTACTTTAATTAACTGACCGAATTGCAAAGTAATAGCCTGTTCGGACTCTTTTACTACAAAGAGCGAATTTACTACTGCAAGAAATGCAATTGCAAAGAAGATGACATATTTTATATTTTTATTCGGCATTTCCACTTTTACTATTTAGTTGTTTTAATGGTAGGTAAGGCACTGCAGATTTATTCATTTTATCACTCAAGATAACTTTTTCGGCGCCAGCAAGTATCTTTTCCATTGCTTCAAGATACATTCTTTTCTTAGTAACATCTTTGGCTTTTGAATATTGCAAATATATATTCCTAAATTTATCTGCATCACCTTTAGCTTCTTCTGTTACTTTTGCTTTGTAACCTTCTGAAGATTGAATCATTTTTTCTGCTTCACCTCTTGCTCTAGGTATTACATCGTTTCTGTAAGATTCTGCCTTGTTTATAGTATTATTCTTATCAGCTCTTGCTGTTTGAACATCTCTAAACGCATCTATTACTTCTGATGGAGCCTCTACTTTTAATAGGCTTAAATTTTCTATCATTACACCGCTTCCATACTCATCTAATGTTCTTTGTAGCAAGATTTTAGCGTCTTCTTGAATTTTAGCCTTACCATGTGTTAGCGCTTCTGCAATTGTTGTATATCCAATTACTTCTCTCATAGCACTTTCTGCAGCGCTTTTGATCGTAGCTTTAACATTATAGACGTTGTACAAATAATCTTTTATGTTTGCTACTCTCCATTGTACGAAGAAATTTACATCGGCTATATTTTCATCTCCGGTAAGCATTAGACCCTCTTCTGGAAGAAATTTATTTACCTGAGAGCTAGTAGGTGCATGTAAATTTATATGAGATGCATTAGACCTAAACCCTATCTCTACTCTTTGGACTCTATCAACTCTAACCTTATTAACAGATTCTATAGGGTATGGTATATGATAGTTTGCTCCAGCAGTTGTGACTCTAACAAATTTACCGAATCTAGTGACAGCAGCTTGTTCACCCTGGTCAACTATATAAAATCCTGAGATAACCCATAGGCCAAATAATATAGCCCCGATTGCATAAAACATTTTTAGATTATCGCCACCAAAGAGATCAGATGGTTTAAAATTATTAGGAGATTGAAAAATGACTTTCTCAGTTTTCTTTCCCTTTATAGGAGTAGGAGACTTACCCCACGGAGATTTGTAGTTATTACCCTCAGACATTATTAATTCTAACCCCAGTTTCCTTTTTATCAAAATTCATGTATGAATATAATAACACTTAATAGGATAAGCAAGGTTATTAAACGTGATAACTAAAGAAAAAATAGAAAAGATTTTATCAAACTTCGAATTTCGTGGTAAGTCGGTTGATTTGCTTGGTCTAAACTATGTACAAGATATTATTGTAAATGGAGATATTGTAAAAGCGATACTAAATGTTAATGAAGAAAATGCAGAATTCATTAATGACTTAGATAAAGAATTTAAACGCAAACTTTATGAATTAGAAGGTATCGCATCGGTGAAGACAGTTCTGTCTGGTGCTATACCTCCAAAAGAGTCGATGAAGAAAAGTAAAATCCGTATATCTGGTGTAAGGAATGTAATATTAGTTTCTTCCGGAAAAGGAGGAGTTGGTAAGTCTACTATTTCTTTCTTACTATCTAAGTCATTGGCTGAGCATAAATATAAAGTTGGTGTTTTAGATGCAGATGTTTATGGGCCATCATTTCCAACGCTGACAAATAAGTCTGAGAAACCGAATATAGTAGATGGGAAAATGATCCCGCATATATTTGGTGAAAATATAAAAGTAAACTCTATAGGTTATTTAATGCCACCTGAGAAAGCTTTGATTTGGCGAGGTCCGATGATTACAAAAGCTTTGCACCAATTAGTGAGTTCTACTGTTTGGGGAGAATTAGATTACTTGATCATCGATATGCCACCTGGCACTGGGGATATACATTTAACTTTATGCGAAAAATATCATATAGATGGTGCGATTATTGTCTCGACTCCGCAATCACTAGCAATTGCAGATGTTTCAAGAGCAATCGATATGTATAAGAAAATGTCTGTGCGCATCATTGGCATGGTGCAGAATATGAGCTACTTTATTGGTAAAGATGGTTCTAAAGAGTATATATTTGGTGATGGTGAAGAATTAAGAAGATATTCTGCATCTTTGAGCATTCCAATTATAGCAGAGGTTCCTATTGACCCTAATATAGAAAATAACCAAGAATCGCTTGATTCATTATCCTCATCTATGATCTCCTCTACTTGTAGTTGAGAATTTTTTACCCTTAAAATACCTTTGATTAATTTTTTTCTTTCTTTGTTTGGAGAATTAATGTTTATTCCTAGCGATTACATAATTTTATTAACATATTAATTTCTTCATTGACACAAACCTTAAGTTTTATTAATCTTTGAGATAAATTATATTAATAAACATTAAGATCTAAGAGAAAAAAGGTCTTTGCATATCGATTAAGGGAGGTTGATATTATGCCAGATAATGATGATAATGATGATATAGATGAGTTAGCTATTATTTTTGGAGAGTCTTGTGCTGTCAAACCAAGAGATAGGGCAATTGCTCCTGTGCCTCAAGATGAAGTTCTCGAGCCTCAAAACTTTGGTGGTCAAGAATTTAATGGTGAAGATGAAGAAGGTACAGCAGATGTTGCAGGTTCTGATATTGAAGGATATTCTGACACTAGTGAAAGTGAAGATGAAGAAGATGTGGATTTGGTAGAGGCTGCATCATTCGCCGCAGCACAAGCTGCAGGAGCAGTAATATCCGAAAAAGAAGAGCAAGCAGTGACTTCTTCTATTGTCGTTGGTTCTATTAGAACTCAAAGAAGAAATGAAGATGGATTTCCTAGTGCAAAACGTCAGAAGTTAGATAGTAATCAACTTGAATCTCCTGACGCAACATCAGTTTCTCCTGCTGAGCAGTATGGTCTTGATAGTAGTAATGCAAACCATTTTTTCCCTGCAAACTTTTTTGACTCAATAAATCCAGGGCAAGCAGATACAACATCAGCTGCAGCCGCCGCCGCACACGCTGCTGCCGCCGCTGCAGAAGAAGAGCCTAATGCCGCTGCAGCTGCAGCACAAGATGCAGTAGCCGCAATTGAAATCACAAATGATGGTGGTGCTGGCGTTCTTCTACTAGATCTTAATGGATTACAACAACAGCTTCAGTTTGAATGGTTTGTTGGGTAATATACTAGTCTTCTGTTTTTATACAAAAAACAAGTCTTTATAACATGCGAGTAACATAATGCTATTCAGGTGTTCACCATTATATAAGTTGATTTTTGTTGAGCTCTTTTTTGTAAGTCTAGATGTTAAATATATACCAAGGTAAAAATTAGTAAATTTTTCTTGAAATATACGTTGACAATGGTTGGAGATCGTAATATAAATCCCTTACTCGATTTTTTTGAATTGAGATCTGCTGTTTTACATAGTGAATATATCTAAAACCTTAATTAAAATTATATTATAATTTTGTAATTAAGTGC
>JAHZKS010000094.1 GCA_022600235.1 Alphaproteobacteria bacterium
ATAGATGTCACTGTTATAGTAGATGGATATCATGGTGATACAAGTAGAATGTATTGGGTGGGTAAGCCTTCTATTAAAGCTCAAAGATTATCTATAGTAGCGTACGAATCTATGATGAAAGGAATAGAGCAAGTAAAACCTGGAGCAACCATAGGAGATATAGGACATGCCATACAAACTCACGCTGAAAAACATATGTATTCAGTAGTTAGAGATTATTGCGGGCATGGTATAGGAAGAATATTTCAAGACGAACCTAATATTTTAAACTACGGAAAAAAAGGAGATGGATTAGAGCTAAAAGAAGGAATGTTTTTTACAGTTGAACCTATGGTGAATATTGGAAGAGCTGATTGCAAATTAAGCAAGCATGATGACTGGACAGTTACCACAAGAGACAGATCTTTATCCGCTCAGTTTGAACATACAATAGGAGTAACAAAAAACAGTTACAAAATATTCACTCTCTCAGAAAAAGGGCTGCATTTTCCACCTTATTAATAAGAACTATATGCAAGAAGATTTATTAGCTGGTCACAGAGATAGAGCAAAGGAAAAATTACTAAAGTCGAAAGCTTCAAGTTTAAGCGATTACGAATTAGTAGAGCTTGTATTATTCTACTCAATCCCACGTAAAGACGTAAAACCTCTTGCAAAAAAATTGATTAAGCAATTTGGAAATGTAGGAAATGTAGTAAATGCACCAATACAAAAACTAGATCAAATACCAGGAGTTGGCAAATCAACTATCGTTTTATTAAAACTACTACAATCAATTATACGCGAGGTCTCAAAAGAACAAATCACTGACAAGCCTGTTATAAATTCGTGGGATCAATTAATAATATATCTAAGAGCAAATATAGGCTACAAAACCACAGAGAATTTTCATACATTATTTTTAAATTCTAAGAATATATTAATTGAAGATGAAACTCATGACCATGGAACAGTCAACAGCATAGGTGTTTACCCAAGAGAATTAGTGAAATCAGCACTATATCACGATGCGAGCTCTGTTATCCTTGTTCATAACCACCCAAGCGGAATTACAAAACCTTCAAAAGCTGATATATCGCTCACAGATGAAATACTAAAAGCTCTTGATGCAGTAGGCATAACTTTAATTGATCATGTTATTATCAGCAAAAATAGCTATTTTAGTTTTAAGGCAAATAAACTGCTGTAATTTGCAGTTAAAACTTACATTAGAAAGCCCTCATAGATATAACACATGAGGCTAAATTTACACAATATTGCATAATAAATGCAGTTATCAAAAAAATTGTTACTAATAATATTTCTTTACAAGATCTAGATTGCAGAAGATCTTTTGAATCTGTATAGTCCCACCCGTATTAATAATAAAATAGTCATTCTTTATGCTTCCATATTGAATGCTTAAATATCAGGATATAAATAGATGAGCACAGCAGCACTACTTAATCAAACTATTGCATTAGCGGAGAGAGATTTAAATCTTACAAAATTAGAATCCCTACATTCAAACACTACAAAACAAGAATTACAAAAAAAAGAGATAGATTTGGCACTAGCAAAACTAGCCTTTTTTAACTTAACAGCTCCAGAAAAACTCTCAACTCAATTTAAAATATTAAAAGAACAAGAAACAGCATTATACGAAATAAGAGAAAACGATATATTAGCAAGCCTTTATAGCTCTCCTACAAAAATATTACATGATTATGTAGTACCTACATTAAGAGCCTATGCAATACTTTGTCACTCAGGAGAAATTCATCCTAATGCGGCATATACCGGTTCTTTTGTATTAAAAAGAATTCCTAATCTGTATGAGTCTAGTGTTAATGTTTTGTATAAATCAGGAGTTGAAGCCTTTTTATCAGAAAACATTCTATCAGCTTCCAATCCTACTGTAACAAGCTTTGTTAGAGACATAACCAAGATAACAGCAGCAGCGACATCATATTATTATGGATACCAAGTAGGTGGAACAAAATATTATTTTGATGAATTCTTATTATTAGGATCTATAGTTAAACCATTATGTAAAACTGCATTTATAGCAGGTCTTTCTGGCTATATGGGAGTATCTTATGCAGCTAGATCATCAAATTATATATGTGAAACTCCATCAAGATTACTCACAAAGATTCATAGAGAATATCAAGACACTTTCTCGAGAGAAGATATAGAAAAACACTCTATTTGGGATCAAGTATCTTTCCTAAAAGAAAAATTAACTTACAGTGCAGTAATAGAATCACTGGTTGCTGCTATAATAAAAACAATTACCACTGATTTGTTAGGAGAGTTTTTAGGCAAACTCACAACTCGAATAGATCAGGTTGATGGTAATGACAAAAAAATACACATAGTGGTTGATTTTTTTACTACACAAATTCCTTCTTTTAATTCACTACCAAAAAATCTACAAAAATTTGTGGAGCAATCCATAAAAAATGCATTTGCTACATATGCACTAACTCCTCCTGCAAGAATAGTAGAAGATTTGCCAGGACTATTTATGAAAACAGACTTATATAAATTCATATATGAAGTAGCATCTTTATATGGAGGAGAATTTATGAAGCAGATTTATATTCTTATGGGGTACACGGAAGAAGAACTAGCACTGGCCTACCTAAATCTAGATCTAGATGCAGATAAACTCTCGGCAAAAGAACAAGAGCTGAATGAAAGAGAGGACTCTTTGCAACAGCAAGAATTACTGCCAGAAGAGCTAGAAGAAGAAAATTATGATGAAGAATGGGACTACGAGGAAGATTCAATACCAGAAGAATCCTCACCCACAGGAGCACAGAAAGGACACGACCCTCACGAACTATAACTACTTATTCTCAGGGAGCAGCGCATTAATAGTAATTGCTCCCGAAAGGTCTGCGCCTTGTATATTACTAGTTTTGAGATTTGCACGAACAAGCTTAACATGATGCATATTAGCATTTCCTAAATCACACTGATAAAATTTTGAAGATGATAAGTCTGCTCCTTCTAAATTTACTTCAAATAAATTCGTATTCTTTACTATTGAATTAGTAAAATCTACTTCTACCATACGGGCTTCTTTAAAGTTAGAGTTTACTACATAAGAATCAGATAGATTTGCTTCCTCTAACCTTGTATTTGTAAATGTCAGATTAGATTGATTCGAGAACTTCATATCTATCTTATATAAAAACGCTTGTTTAAAATTAACTGTATCTAAATTTGAAGAGTGCAAATATGCACCTGATAAATTAGCATCTGTGAAATCAATATTTGATAAATTTGATTTATATAATATCGCATTATTTAGTGTAGCCTCAACATATTTTGAATCTTGAATATTAGAGTAACTCAAATCAGAATTTTCTAAATCAGATCTCCAGAAATTTGAATTTTTGATCTTGATAGATTTTAAATCGCTATCTTTCAATATAGAGTTAGAAAAGTCAGAATTCATAATAACTCCATGTCTAAAATATACATATGAGACATCTATGTTTTTCATAATAGAGTTACTAAACTTAGACTCACTCATCTTAGTTTCATATATCTTTGCATTAGTCAGATCACATCTCAAGCACTTAAAATTATCCAATATAGATTTATTAAATACAGAACCGTTAAGAAGAACATCTGTAAAAACTGAATTTGAAAGGTCTACGCCAGAAAAATCAACATTGCTAAAATCAGCGTTCACAACCACTAAACCAGTCATGTCTGAGCCAAACTGCTGCTTTACAACAGGAATTTCGCTTTTATTTTTCTTGAGCTCTATATAATATTCTAAAGATTTTGATTTGTCTCCCTGATCTATATCATCTTCATCAGAAGTCGAAATAAAATGATACCCTATAGCGACAAGAATCAACAATATGGATAAAAATTTAGCTCCGACCCTATTCATGATATCCTTTTATATCAGATTTATGCGAGTTCTTTTATCCAGTCTATAATAGTACTTTTAGGTAAAGCTCCTACCTTTGTTGAGACTAACTCACCATTCTTAAACAACATCATAGTAGGTATGCTTCTCACTCCGTATTTAGTAGGCGTATCAGGGTTCTGATCTATATTCATTTTACAGATTTTTACTGTACCACCAGCTTCAACAGAAACTTCATCAAGTATAGGACCTAACTGCTTACAAGGACCACACCATTCAGCCCAAAAATCAACCAATACCAAACCCTTTGCTTTTAGTACAACTTCTTCAAAATCTTTATCTTCCAATGCAGTGCTCATATAAACTTCCTCTCTATATTAATAAATTTCATTTTTAATTAATGTACCATATTCTTCATCAGTAAAAATATTTAGCAATAAAGAATGAGGCACTTTACCGTCAATCACATGTATAGTATCAATTTTGTTTTCTAAAGTGCACATACAAGTATTTACTATGTGCTCCATATCTTTACTATATGAACCATTCCTATACAACGTATTCAGATCTTTGTAATTCATTATACTTGCAACAGAATTTTTTGAATCTGGAATTCCTTTATGATCTGTAATTATTACAAACTTTCTTACAGCCAAAGAGGAAACTACTATAGATGCCGCTGTTAAAGGATTTATATGGAAAGTCTCATTATTATCACCAATTGCCAAAGGCGCAATAACAGGAATAAAATCTGTGTCTTCAAACGCAAATAATACATCTGGATTCACAAGAGTAGGTTCACCAGTAAATCCAAAATCTATGATACTCTCTATATTTGAATTAGGGTTCTGCTTTGAACTACGATATTTCTTTGCTTCAATTAAATTTGCATCCTTACCAGATATACCTATAGCAATACCACCAGAATTATTAATACTTGTAACAATCTTTTTATTAACCAGACCAGATAGAACCATTTCAGCTACTTCTATAGCATCTTGGTCAATAATCCTTACTCCATTTATATGGCTGGATGTAAGATTATATTTCTTGTAAGTTTTTTCGACTAGCTTATCTCCCCCATGCACTATTATTACATTTATGCCAAAATTCTTCATCAATACAATATCTTCAGCAAATTTTGCAGCCAACTCATCATTGTATAATGCATCCCCATCATAGTAAATCACTATAGTCTCTCCATAATATCTTTTAATATTAGGAATCAACTCATTTAGAAATGATATCTTTTCTGGAGTTTCAATTTTATCTTCAATATTCACAACGGACATATTTTACCACCTTAGTCTAATGATAACGTAAATATTAATTTATATAGAAATCAAACCTAAATTACTAGATTTTCTTTTCTATATGCTCTGATCTTTATAAAATACTGCTGTGCGACAGATAAAATATTACTCCATGCCCAGTATATAACTAACCCAGCTGGGAACGATGCAAACATAAATATAAATATCAAAGGAAGCAATTTCATAACTTTAGCCTGTATAGGATCACTTGGTTCAGGGCTCATTTTTTGCTGTATATACATAGTGAAAGCCATTATTAAAGGCCAAGCACCAATCATTAAGAATGATGGAGGGTCCCACGGTATTAATCCAAAAGCATTAAAAATAGTTGTAGGATCGGCTACAGACAAATCACGAATCCACCCATAGAAAGGAGCATGCCTCATTTCTATGGTAATAAAAAGCACCTTATATAGTGAGAAAAATATTGGTATCTGCACCAATAAAGGCAAACACCCAGACAACGGACTCACACCTTCTTTTTTATAAAGCTCCATAATCGCTTGGTTCTGCTTCATTTTATCTTCAGCATATAATTCTTTAATTCTATTCATCTCAGGAGCCAATTTTTTCATTTTTGACATTGAGTGATAAGATTTATTTGCAATAGGAAACAAAAACATCTTAACAATAATAGTTACTATCAAAATACTTAAACCAAAATTCCCCACTACATCATAGAAAAATTTTAGAGCAGAAAACATAGGTTTTGTCATAAAATAGAACCACCCAAAATCTACTGCCCTATCAAATAAATCTAAGTTCAGATACTGACCATAAAAATCTAATATAGAAACAACTTTTGCACCAACGAATAGGTGACTAACACTAGAGCTTTGAGATCCATTAGCTACAACTTCTTCTTCTGCTAAAGACGAAACCTGGTATTTATCTTTATTGAGGTATTTACTAAATCTGAAATTTGAGTCAAATTTTCTATTTTTATCAGGTATAATCGCACTTAACCAATATTTGTCCGAGATACCAAACCAGCTACCTGCTTTATTATCCTTAAATTCAACATTATCATCAGATTGAAGATCTTCATAAGATACCTCATCTAAAATCCCATTAAATACACCTAATGGACCTTCGTGCGAGATTGCAAACTTCTTGTCTTGCGCAAATATTCTGTTTATCAAAGAATAATCCTGAACAACTATATTTCTACCACTATTATTTTTTATACTTTTCTTGATTGTGAACATATATTCTTTATCCAAATATATATCCATTTGGAATGTGATTCCTTGTCTATTAACCCAAGTTAAAGAAACAGAATCTTCAGATTTAAGGACATTTTTATTAGCGCGCCATACAGTACTAGAATCTGGAAGATCTATATCTTTAGATTGCGATAACCAACCAAACTCTGCAAAATATGAATCCTTTGAACGAGATGGATGAAGAAGCTGAACAAGCTGTTTATCATCAACTGTTTTATGGTATTGTGATAAAATAATATCGTCAATTCTGGCACCAACTAAAGATATTGAACCTTCTATTTTCTCACCCTTGACCCTAACCCTATTCTTATAATTATTTAACGCATTTTCCGTAGACAGAAACTTCTCTGGTTTCTGTATTTTTACATTAGAAGATATATCTGTTTTTCTTCTAACTTTTGCCTGTTCCTCATATTCTTGCATCTTAGGAACTTCA
>JAHZKS010000095.1 GCA_022600235.1 Alphaproteobacteria bacterium
AGTCCACAGACTTTAATTACTACACAAAAAGAGGATTGCTTTTTGCTGTATACAAGTCTACTTTCTTACACTACATAAATACCGATTCAGAAGAAGATTCTTGGATTTTTTTAGAGAAACGTATAGAAAATGTAATGAAAATTGGTAGTGTTAAAAATATTCCAAACTTGATAGATAAAGTTAAAGATAAACTACCATTCTTTAGATTGAGAAATAGAAAATAATGACAGAAAAAAAATACTATCCAGATGTCAGCTCAAGTCCTGACTTTGCAAAAATGAATGACAGAATTTTAGATTTCTGGCAAAGGGAATCTACATTCCAGCAATCTATAGATAATCGCCCAAAAGAAATTGACGGCAAAGATAACGAATTTATATTCTTCGATGGTCCTCCATTTGCTAATGGATTGCCTCATTATGGACATCTTTTAACTGGTTTTGTAAAAGATATCATTGCGCGTTTTCAAACTATAAAAGGAAAAAGAGTAGAGCGTCGCTTTGGTTGGGATTGTCACGGTTTGCCAGCTGAGATGGAGGCAGAAAAAGAATTAGGAGTGTCTGGTAGAAAACAGATAGAGGATTTTGGAGTTGCAAAATTTAACGATGTATGCCGAAAATCTGTTATGAAATATACATCTGAATGGCAAGAATATATTACAAAACAGGCTAGATGGGTAGATTTTGAGAATGATTATAAAACCATGGATAAAAGCTACATGGAATCTAGCATTTGGGCATTGAAGCAATTATACGAAAAAGGCTTAGTATATGAGTCAAAACGTGTAATGCCTTATTCTTGGGCTTGCCAAACTCCATTATCCAACTTTGAAACAAGAATGGATAATTCCTATAGGGAAAGAGCTGACAAGGCTGTGACGGTTAAATTAAAGCTAAAATCTAAGCCTAAAGGAATAAATGTAGATGCAAAAGAATATTATGTTCTAGCATGGACAACAACACCTTGGACTCTTCCATCTAACCTAGCACTTGCTGTAGGAAAAGATTTAAACTATGCATGTGTGAAGACAGAAAAAGATGAGTGTTTGATATTAGCTGCTAGCGGGTTGCCTAAATATAAGAAAGTTTTAAATCTTGAA
This sequence comes from Alphaproteobacteria bacterium, assembly GCA_022600235.1. GTDB lineage: Bacteria > Pseudomonadota > Alphaproteobacteria > Rickettsiales > JABSSG01 > JAHZKS01. Next base: position 1,100 of record JAHZKS010000095.1, read on the forward strand.
GATGACTTCTCAATATACCCAACGATTAAAGGATCAGACTTAGAAAATATTCACTATGAATCTTTATTTGAATATTTCAAAGATAATGCGAATAGTTTTAAGATCCTGGTAGGAGATTTTGTTGAAGAAGGAGAGGGTACAAGTGTTGTTCATATTGCTCCTGGGTTTGGTGAGGATGACCAAATATTATGTGCAGAGCATGGGATAGAGCTCGTATGTCCTGTAGATGAAGCTGGTAAGTTTACTCAGGAAGTGCATGATTTCTTTGGAATGCAGGTATTTGAAGCAAATGACCCTATTATTATACGTCTAAAAGAACAAGGGAATTGGGTGTTTACTGAGCAATATTTGCATAATTACCCTCATTGCTGGCGTACCGATACTCCGCTTATATATAAGGCAGTACCTTCATGGTACATTAAAGTAACTGCTATAAAAGAAGATTTGATAAAGAATAATCAGAAAATAAATTGGATACCTGGTCATATTAAAGATGGTATGTTTGGTAAATGGATAGCAAATGCGAGAGATTGGTCTATAAGCAGGAATCGTTTCTGGGGAACTCCAATACCTATATGGAAGTCTGACAACCCCAAATACCCACGTATAGATGTTTATGGCTCTATCGATGAAATAGAAAAAGATTTTGGCGTAAAATTAGATGATTTACACAAACCATATATTGACCATTTAACAAGAGTAAATCCTGATGATCCTACTGGTGAATCTGTGATGAGAAGGGTACCAGATGTGTTTGATTGTTGGTTTGAATCTGGTTCTATGCCTTATGCTCAAATACATTATCCATTTGAAAATAAAGAAAAATTTGAGAAACACCCATCTGCAGATTTTATTGTAGAATATACAGCTCAAACAAGAGGCTGGTTTTATACATTAATGGTTTTATCAACAGCTTTATTTGATAAGCCACCATTCTTAAATTGTATATGCCATGGTGTGATTCTAGATGGGGAAGGGCAGAAACTATCAAAGCGTCTTAAAAACTATGCAGACCCTAAAGATATATATAATAAATATGGATCAGATGCTTTAAGATTTTTAATGTCTTCATCTTCTGTCATGAGAGGGCAAGAGCTGCTTATAGATAAAGATGGTCAGATGATAAGTGAAGTAGTCAGATTGGTACTAAAACCCATTTGGAACTCTTATAATTTCTTCACCTTATATGCGAATTCAGACAGAATAAAAGGAAAGTTCATATATAAGAGTAATAATTTAAATGATAATTACATTCTATCAAAATTAAAAAATACTCTTCACCTAATAGATAAATCTTTATCTGCTTTTGATTTACCAACAGCTTGCAGCGCTATTACAGATTTTTTTGAAGTGCTAAATAATTGGTATATTAGAAGAAATAGAAATAGATTTTGGAAAAAAGATAAAGACGAAGATAAACAAGAGGCTTATGACACAATCTATACAGTGCTCTATAGTATGTCTATAGCTGTGTCTCCTTTACTTCCTATACTTGCAGAAGAAGTATATCTCGGGTTAATAAAAGAAGATAATATTGGGCATAAAACTAGTGTTCACTTATGTGATTTTCCAGATGTTTCAAAATTAACCCATAATCAAGAATTAGTATCTGATATAGATAAAATTAGGGAGATATGTACAGCTGCCTTAAACATAAGAAATTCTCACAACATTAGAATTCGCCAACCTTTGCAGGAGCTAACTATTGTAGGTAAAAACTTAAAGCGATTAGTTAAGTATTTTGATCTAGTAAAGGATGAGCTTAATATAAAAAACATTACTTTATCTGATGAGGTAGATAAGTACGCTAAATATAATCTGAAGCTTAACTTTAAAGCTTTGAGTGCAAGACTCTCAAAAAAGATGAAAGATATAATTGCTGCCTCTAAAAGGGGAGAATGGAAAATTGTAGATGGGCAAGTATCTGTAGCAGAAGAAGTTCTGGAACCTTCTGAGTTTGATCTTACCCTTGAGTCAACAGAAGGAAGGCCCAGCATATCTCTTAACTCTGGTGATGCATTAGTTATGCTTGATACAGAAATCTCTTATAAGTTAGAGCTTGAAGGTTTAGCAAGAGATTTCATAAGATTGGTCCAGCAAGCCAGAAAAACTGCCGATTTGCATGTTTCTGATCAAATTAACATTAATATATCTTCTGATGACAAAATCATAGAAGCCATAAAAACTTTTGAAGATTATGTAAAAGAGCAGACTTTATCAAATGAAATACTATATTTGTTAGATAAAAAAGAATATAAAATTCTAGAAACACAAAAAATAGACGACAAAGAAATAAATATAGGCATATGGTAGTATCTGTAGTTGGTGCTGGTTCTTGGGGGAGTGCGCTTGCAAGCATTTTATCAAAAAACCACCAGGTTATACAATATTCAAGACGTAATAATGTGAGTTCTTCACTTCAGAATGTTAGTTTAACTAATAATATATCTGATTTAAGATCGTCAACACATATGCTTCTTGTGATTCCTGCTCAAGAAATCAGGAATTTCTTACAAAATACATTCACTAAGATACCTCAAAATTGTAAAATAATTATTTGCTCAAAAGGGTTAGAATCTGAAACTGGTAAGTTACTTAGCGAAATTGTAGAAGAATTTCTTCCTGATAATGAGATTGCAGTTCTATCTGGTCCTAACTTTGCAAAAGAAATAGAGAAAGGGCTACCAGCTTCTTCTTCTCTTGCAGCAAAAAAGATGACTATTGCAGAACAAATAGTTCGAGATCTGAATTTTATGAATCTAAAACTTTATCCTACTGATGAAATGGTTGCGGTACAAATTTTTGGGGCATTAAAAAATGTTCTCGCAATCTTATGTGGATTTGCACAAGGGCTTTCTTTAGGAGAAAATGCAAGAGCATCTATAATAACAAAAGGTTTAGAGGAAATTACTGCTTTTGCGACTGAGTATAATCGTAAACATATAACGATAAACAATCCAGGATGCGTAGGGGATATAATTCTCACATGTACAAGTATAACTTCAAGAAATACTAAATTTGGGATGAAGTTTGCAGATAAACATGATAGAAATACAGACAGTAAAAATGAGAGTCATAATACAGTTGAAGGAGAATTTACAGCAAAAGCATTAGTGCACTTAAATTTAGAGAAATATCCATTGCTAAAATTTTCTTCGCAACTTATGCTAGGTAAATTTAATAAAAACTCTTCTTTATCAAAAGATTTTGAGGATATGCTCTTTGGTTAGGAGTTTATTAAGGTTTTTATCATACAATTGAGGAGAATCTGTAATATTGGGGCCAGATGTCTATAGTAAAAAGTAAAACAGTTTTAATAGCAGAAGATAATGAGTTAAATATGAAGCTCTTTAAGGACCTGTTGGAAATGAAAAACTTTAAAACCATATGCATAGAGGATGGGCATCAAGTTTTTGATGCGATAGTTAAAGAGCAGCCAGATTTAATATTAATGGATATCAGGCTAAATGATATTTCAGGTTTAGATATTATAAAACAAATTAAAGACTTTGAATCAACTAAGCATATACCCGTTATAGCGCTTACAGCTTTTGCAATGAAATCTGATCGAGAAAAAATTATGCAATCAGGATGTGAGGGCTATATGGCAAAACCCATATTTATAGATACTTTCTTTAAAGAAGTAGAAAAATTTCTTTCTTAAATGTCATCAAAATACAAATCCCTCAAAGGGTTAACAATTGACTTATACAAGAAAAATGATATGACATTTAGCATTCTAGTAAATTTATATTACCATGTCTGAACATATTAAAGATTTTTCAAAACATATTGAGGATTTTCGCTTTATAATAGTTAAAGGAACTGTAGAGCAATTAAAAATGATCATTGATCGTTCTCAATCAAAAAATGGTGTTTATGTAAAAACACCTTTCTTAGATATGCTAATCAATAGTAAAGATGTTTCTGGATTTACTCCTTTAATGTTATCTGCTGCAATGGGTGATCAAAAGAAGGTTGCTTTGCTTGTAGAAAAAGGAGCTAATATTTATCAAAAAAACATTTTGCAAGACACAGTTCTTGATATTGCATATTTTTCACAAGATAAGGAAACTATAAAATATCTATCTGAGCAAGGAGTTTCTAAATCTGAATACAAAACAAATTATCGATATAAACTTTCAAATCTTTTAAAAGATATTGCTTTAAATAATGCTATATTTGAAGACAAAGAAGCGGCGAATCTTATTCTTGATTTTTTTAAAGATACAGGTTCTTTGAATCAATATCATATAGACCATATTAAAGAAAAATTGGATAAAAAAGATTATCATATAGGTCTCTTATCCAAAGATAATACAATATCTATTGCGCTTATTTGTGATACTACTCAAGAAATGGAGATAGTAGCCTCAGTTGATCTTTCTAAGCCTTATGTTAATATTCAAGACTATAGCCGAGAAATTACTTACGTGTTTGATTCCGAAGGTAATGTGGAAACATTAATAGGGGAGGATGATAGCAATGAAATTCCTACCTAGTATGACTTAAACTTTTCAAACTTTTTCAACCATTTTTTATAAGAGCAGATTTTCTGCTCTTTTTTTATGTCTTATGAAAACTATAAAATCACTAAAAAAAAATATATATAAATTAGCATGCAGAGAATATTTTGCTTTTTTTATGCGGGAAGTGTTCGGCATTATTAACCCAGGAGTTCAGTTTAACAATAACTGGCATATAGACATGATCTGTCAGTATTTACAGCTTGTTTCAGATGGAACAATTAAGAGGCTTATAATAAATATCCCGCCTAGGTCTCTTAAATCTACTATCATAAGTATTTGCTGGCCTGCGTGGTTGCTTGGAAATTCTCCTAGTAAAAGAATAATATGCGCCAGTTATGGGCAAAAGCTTGCAGATAAATTATCAATAGATACTCGTCACTTAATAAATTCAAGGTTATTTTCTCAAATTTTTCCGAAGACGAAAGTTGTGAAAGACCAGAATACCAAAAATAAATTTATGCTCACAGAAAGAGGTTTTCGTTTTGCTACATCTGTGGGTGGTATGATCACAGGTGAGGGGGGTGATATACTAATATTAGATGATCCACATAATGCATCTGATATTAACTCTCAAAAGAAGCGTCAGAAGAGTATTGATTGGTTTCGGCAAACTTTTGCAACGCGTCTTGATAATAAAAAAGATGGAGCAATTGTAATAGTAATGCAGAGACTTCACCATCAAGATCTAACCGGCTTTCTCACTAAAACTCAGAAAGAAGAGTGGGAAGTGCTTAGCATCCCTAGTGTTGCGCTAGAAGATATAAAGTATAACTTCAACTCTTTTAATTATGTTTTCCATAAAAATACATTATTACACCCAAAGCGTGAAGGTATAAATGATATTGAAAGAATAAGGAGGGACCTAGGAAGCTTTAATTTTAGTGCTCAATATTTGCAGAATCCTATAGTTATCAAAGATGGAATGATAAAACCTAGTTGGATCAACTATTATAAGAAACCTTTGCCTTTATCTATAGACAAAGATGTAGTTCTTAGTTTAGATACTGCCATAAAATCTGGGGATAATAATAGCTATACAGTATGTACTGTATGGGGGAAAAACAGTGGAAATTTTTATTTATTGGATGTTTTTAGGGATAAGGTTGAATATCCTGCTTTGAAAGAAAAAGTTCTTCAAATGTATAACAAATGGAATCCATCCAAAATATTGATTGAAGATAAATCTAGTGGTCAGGTTTTATTGCAAGATTTAAAGAGATGTAATTATTCAATGCCTCTTGTGCCAATCAAAGTCACTAAAGATAAATTCCTTAGGTTTGCTAGTGTATCGCCTTTGTTTGAGTATAACAGAGTGTTTATTGATAATGAAGCAACCTGGTGTGATGAATATAAGAAAGAGATACTTTCCTTCCCAAACAGCATCAATGATGATCAGGTAGATTCTACAAGCCAATATCTAAACTACATACTTACAGAAAGTTACTATAAACCGAGAATCAGGCAATTATAATATTGAGAAATTGAATATAGATAAAACCTCAAAATGGTTCTTATGAGGCACTAACCTAATTCATATATAGGATCAAACCTTAGAATGCTAGTAAATGGTTGACACTAGTTTCTTTAAATTCCACAATTATTTGTGGCGGTCAGTTTTACATGAAAATTTATAATGAACTTTTCTAGACACTATTTATCTGTCTTTCTGTTGGCTTTCATAACTATTCTATCATTAAATTCTATTGCTCAGTGCAGCGTCGGCAGCTTGCCTTATGGTAAATGTGGTCATATAGGTATTCGCGGTGATACTGTTCCTACATGCACTAGCGATGGAGATTTACCATATGTCGTCGGTTGGGGGCATTCTTGCATGGTACCAGCTGGAGCTATAAATAAAAATGACACTTCATGCATTACTACTCCAAATCTTCTTGGAGAAGTTCTTGATACTATAACTACAGTTGGTATAGGAATTGATATGCGAGCAAATTTTTGTAGTGTAGGGAAGGGGGGTGACCCTAATATGGAAGGCGCATTTATAAGTAAGTCCTATTTAGATCAATGTGATTCTTTTTCTACAAAAAAAGGAAAGAAAGATTGTCGTAATAGTTTACTCAGAGGAATCAATCCATTTGATGGTAAACACTTAACTTCCAGAAGCAGTATAATAAAAACCACAACTAATCTTTGTAATGCATTGCCTAACAAAGATAGGCCTGTAATTGATGGCGATGGTAAATATGTTTTCGTCAATAACAAGCAGGCTTTTTGCCCGATGATGCGTTGTAATATACCGACTGATACTATGATATCTAAATATTATGACAGGATGGGCCCTCGAACAGCAATTATGTCAGTTTTTGCAACTCCTATAGGTGGGGTAATTAGTGCTTTAACAGGAGATTGTGTTGATGTGGTAGAGCTTGGAGACGGAGATAAGAAAGGAGTTGGTATGTGGGATATTGTGCGGTTAAAAGGTGATATTGAAGGAGATAAAATATGCACAAAAATGTTATTTCCTACTGGTTATAGTACTCTTGCATGTAAGGCACGTTCAATACCAAAGACATATTACTCAGAGACAAAAAACTGTTACCTCAAAAATTCTTCTTGTGTTACAGGAGAACTAAAATCTAAAAGCTTCTTTCCTCTAACTGCGCAAATAATGGAATGTATAAATGATCTGGTAACAAACATGTTTAAAACTCCAGAGAATTCAGAATGCAGTCAAAACCCTCTGGCTAAGTTCCAAGAAACCTTAAAAGATATAGTTAGGGTAATGATGATATTATACGTCATTGTTTTTGGCTTGAGAATTTTAATGGGTGGAGCTTTACCAAAAAAATCAGAGTTTTTCATATTTATATTAAAATTTGCTTTAGTTACATATTTTGCAGTTGGAACAATTCCAAATGCAGATCACAAAACTGGTCTAGAACAGGCTTATGAATTTGCAACAACAGCTATGAGTTCATTTGCTAATATTGTTGCTGGTAATGATGATTTAGGAGTTGATACAGAAGGAAATCCAATTATGGGAGCTAGATTATGTCAGTATAATACTGGAGATTATGAGAGTGGATACGAATATCTCGCATTATGGGATTCACTAGATTGTAAACTAGCTTATTATTTATCAATGGCTTCGCCTTTAAAAGGAGGGGGCCTAGAAGCCGTTCGAGGACAATTTATTCATATCGGGCTCTTTGCTATAATTTGGGGAGCATTCTTTTCCTTTTCTATTCCTTTGGTAATTTTCTTATTCGCTTTCGGAATATTGCTGCTTTCTATTATAGTATATGTAGCTCATATATATATCATAGCATTAATAGCTATATCTATTACAATATTTATGGGCCCCATTTTTATACCAATGGCTTTGTTTGCAAGAACAAAAGGATATTTTGATGAATGGTTGAAATTGATTATTTCATATACTATTTATCCTACAATTGTGCTTGCTTTTGTAGGTATTATGGTTGCTACATTTGATCAAACTCTTTACCCTGATTGTGAGTTTACTTTAACTCCTTATGGAAGTACAAGTTACTGGGAATTTACCACAGAACAATCGGATACGTGTAAAGATGCATATGGATATACAATTGCTGTTCTTACTTCAGGAAGTGCAAGTGAAGTAGTTGATTTTGCTGGAGGTTTATTTCAATTTTCTAGACTTAAGAGCGGAGATTATATGATAGAAAAATTGCTCTCATCCCTGATGATGGCTACATTCTTTGTATTTCTATTCTATTACTTTGCAAAACAATTATCAGCATTTGCAGCAGATGTTTCTATGTCAGTCAACTTAGGAAGTGTAGCTGTTTCTCCTACAGCTGTCGCTGATATGGCAATAAAAATTGCAACTAAGCAAGGTAAGAAAGGAGGTAAAGGATCAGCAAAAGGAAAAGGCAAGGATGACAAAGGAATTAGCGTTGCAGGAGAAGAGGGGGGCAAAGCCGGAAGAAGCGGGATACAGGTGTCTGGTAAATAGAATAAAATTTTTTTAGTCTAAAATAAAATATACGAAACAATCCCATGATGTCATTACCTACAAACGCATTCCTACATCACCCGCGCTGCCCTAAAACTACTCCCGTTCTCATCCTATAACCACCCGCGCCGTCATCTTGAACTTGATTCAGGATCTCAAGCAGTCGAAGATCCATATGTATAAGATTCCGCATCAAGCGCGGAATGACAGCAAGTAAGTTACATTGTGTGCGAATTTTATACTATCCTACAAGACACTTTTATTTTCACCCTATAACTTGCTCCTGTTTTCATACTGCGCCCCCAACGCTATCATCCTGTAACTCACCCGCACCGTGTTATCCTGTAACCCGCGCGCCATCATCCTGAACTAACCGCACCGTGTTATCCTATAACCCGCGCACCGTCATCCTGTAACTCACCCGCGCTGTCTTCATGAACTTAATATGCGAATTTCCTAATTTATATACATATATTCAAATATTATTGAATTTTATTAGTTTTTGTATATAATAAGTTAACTTTAATTAACTATTTATATCTATGTTTGAAAAATTTATGTCTGCCTTGTCTAGGGCTTATGAGAAGGCTTGTTATATCGCATTTGGAAACTATTTTGCTGATTTGCTTCATCAAGAAGCAAGGGATGAATTTATAAGCGCAGGAGTTTCAGAGCAAGACGCAGAAACATTAGCAGCTTTATTTGGTATGCAAGATAGTTCTGCTTTTCATTTCGCACAATATCTTAATGAACTTACACCTGATGAATTAAATCAGGCAGTAGCAAATTTCATTGAATGGTCAGAAGGTCATGCAGAAGAAGAAATTGGAGGCCACGCTTTAATGATTATAGAGCATTCTCACGAAGAGGTTGTGTTGGATCCTCAAGAAGATAATCAAGAAAATTTGCATGTTGGTGTTTGTGAGTGTTCAAGTGACGAAGAAGATCACTAATTTAGTCTCTTAAAAGAAAGTATTAAAAAATGGCGTGTATTTTATTTAACAATATACGCCATTTCTTTATTCATATGCAAAAACTACAGAAGATTCTTTATACGCTAAAATGCTTATAGATGCAGCCTAAATTTATTGTTATATCTGTATATCGTAGTTTAGAATCAAAGTGATATCATCACATTCTGTATACTAATGAAATATATACTAACGTTTTTTCTTTTTTTTATTCCTGTCACTTCTTTTGCAGGTGGCTCTGATACCATTGCTATATATCAAAAACCAAGTCTTGAAATAGCAGGTGGTGTTACAACATTTGGTAGTAATTTTAAAGGAGAGGGCTATAAGATGAAGCAAATTTACTCTCCTATAGTTCGTATAGGTATAAACAAAAAGATTGATCACCAACGTGAGTTTGCATTGCTATTAACAGACCAGTGGAATGGTAGGGCTAAAACAAGTTACGTAGCAGGAGTGAGCAGTAATATTCACCATGCTATCGCAAAATTCCATACAGCTTCAATGTTAGCAACTTATAGATATTCAGCGAATATTCAAGATGGATTTGTTCCTTATATATCAGCATCTATTGGTTTTGCGGTAAATTCTTTAAAAGAGATTCATACAGGAGATTCAGCTAAATCTGACTACCAGAGAAAAACTATCATTCAGCCTGCATTTGGAGTCGGAATCGGAGGAAAATATCAAATAAATAAAAGCACAAAAATATTTGCAGAATACCAATATTTAGATTCTGGTAAAATAAAAACTAGTTCTGTGGTTCATACTAATGGAACTTATACATCAGGCCAGTTAAAGCATAAGCTAAGGCAAAATCTTATATTCCTGGGCACAGAGTTTAATTTTTAATAAAGTATATAAATATGACACAAGCACAAGATGTAAGCTATTTAAGAAGTTTAAGGCCTTTTCTTTCAAAAACAGGCTCCTCTAATCATAAAATAGAGAGTTATATAACGAGATATGAATCTGGAGATTTGACTCTTACTCAGTGTATGAGATTAATTTACCAATTAGATCCAACATCAACACTGGTTTCTGATAATAATGGACTCACAGCCACTACAGAGGTTATATGTGCAAGACCTATAATAACAAGTAGTGCAGCATTAGAAAAATCATCATCAGCATATACTGCATGTGCAGGTGGTGGTTTTATGAGAATTAACGGCCCTGATGACTCAGATTTTGGATTAAGTTTGGCTATTGGAGATGTAACAGGAGATTCATTGCCAGAATTATTTGTTGGTGCTAATGGAAATAGTGGAAATGGTAATTTATATGTATTTGCTGATATAGCTACTGGCTTATCTTCGCCAGCAACGGTCTCATCTGTATCTTTTACTATATCTGGTCTATCAAACGGAGATATTGGAGGTAGTACTATCACATCTGATATTAATAATGATGGGATTGCAGATATTATAGCTGGAGATGCAAATGCAGGAAGCAGCAATGAAGGTAAAGTTTATATCTTTTATGGCGAATCAAGTTTTGATTCATCTCTCACTACTAGCAATGCTTCTGTTACTATTACTGGGTCTTCAAGTTCAGAAGGCATAGGTAGAGAAGTAGCTGTAGGAGACCTTAACGGTGATGGAATTCCAGATTAGCAATAACATCTACTGCTGTTGGTAAAGTTTGGGTTTTTTATAGTACAAGCTTAACTTCATCTGCTTTAACTTCTTCAAGTGCAGATGTAACTATTACAGGAGCAGATATCAGCTTTGGTTCTTCTATAGCAGTTGCAGATGTTGTAGGAACAAGTGTTAATGATATCATTGTGGGCTCCACTAGCTCTGGTTCTGGAGACGAAGGCGAGGTTATTATTTTTGATGGCAGCTCTTTGCAAACAACCATGGATTCAACTAATATAGATACAACTATAACTGGAGACGAAGATAATGGATTTTTTGGTACTTCTTTAGCTACAGGCAATATTATAGGAGATAGCGGAATTGATTTATTGGTTGGTGCTTCACAGCAAGGTACTGCTTATGTTATTGATAAAAATACAATAGGAAGTATTACTGCAGATAATGCAGATATTGTAATGTCTGGAGTAGGATTAAATAACAGATTTGGTAGATCTGTAGGAATAGGAGATTTTGATGGAGATGGAGATCAAGATATTGCTGTAGGAGCAACAGGAGTAACAACAGGAGGGGCTACTTATATTTTTTATAATATAGGCACAGCAACTCCTTTCCCATCATCAGCATCTAGTGCTGATGTAACAATTGCAACATCTGGATCAGATTTTATAGATTTTGGAGCAGAAATAGCAACTGGAGATTTCGACAAAGATTCAAAGACAGATTTAGCTATAGCAGATAATAATGATGATTCAAATATAGTTATAATAATTCTTGGAGAGGGACTTACAGGTGTATCTGATATAAACCTAGGAACAGGGGCTGTAAGCTAATCTAACAGCCCTCTAATATCTCCTTGATCATAGCATTTGAAAAAGCCTTAAGCATCTGCGTTTGTTTCGCCAGATAAATTGCTGCTCTCATTCTCTAAAATAGAAGCATCACCTTTGTCTAGATTACTATTATCGCAAGAGTCTACGCTTTGATCTTCTTGCGAGGTTGAGCTCGAAGCTTCTGTTGGAATTTTTAGTAGCGATTCTAAATCTGAAGTAAGTTGACCTACTTTATCCCTTGATTCTTTAAGAGTAGAAGCAAGAACTATCCTTTGATTCTCTGACTCTTCTAGGTTAGAAGTAAGATTACTAACTTGATCTCTTAAATCAGATAATTCAGATCTTGAATCTTCTATTTCGGTATTTAGTTGTGATTTCTCTGCTGAACATTCTGCTTTTAATTTTTCTTCTTCTGCTCCACAAGCATACTCATGAGCTGAATTACGCACTTTGTCTCTCATTTTTGTCCATTTTGACATATTTTTACCCTTTATAAGATTTTAAGATTAATGCTTTAAAAGCACTATATTTATATAAAAGTTTATCAAGATCTCAATAGCTAAGTATTTTTTATTCAGTATAGATAAAATCTATAGATTTTTGGCGTGGCAAGTTAAAGAGCGAGAATGATAAGAATCTAAGAAAGATTACACAGTACGAATGTCCATGATAAATACAGAGGAGAGTTTGATATAAGATTATTGTAGATCTTACTTAAAAGCTATCTATAGCAAACTCTAGCTCTTAAACTTACCCAAATAGATTTATCCACATATTAGTTTCCATAATAAATATTATGGTGTAATTACCTGTATAACTCTGTGCATATCTTATTCGCTATTAGCACCTTCCCTGTGCAAATATACGGTTTAATATAATTTGGGAGCTCTATGAGCTTAAAAAATTATAAATTTATAGATTGGAAACGAACGAAAAGTTAAAAAATGTGCTAAATAATAACTAGATGTTCTTCAGTTAATTAGCATTACCTTGGTCACCAAGAAACCCTTCACCCGCTAATTTATAATAAACTGCATCATGGTGGCGTGCTGCATTAAAATAATCTACCTCACCTGTGAAATGATTAGGATAGTCTTTAAAAATTGCATTACAGAATGGACCCCAAAATGAATTCCATTTCTCCTCTATTTCAATTTTTATTTCACAATCTATGTGTTCTTCTGAATTACCAAAGTTTGGTAGGTTTTGAATTTCAAAAACAATATCCTCAATCACTTTTGCCCCTGTTTCATGAGCCTTATCATACTCATTTATTAACGCAGCATTTATATCGAACTCTACATTTTGAGATGTTAATGCAAATATTTTCACGAATGAATAACCAATTGTAAATTTTTCTACAACAATCATTGATACAAGAAAAGAAATCAGTTCATGATCTACGCATTCACCCTTTTTTGAATCATCAAGCAAATAATCAACTTCCATACCTAAATCAATGTAGTCATATAATAATAGATTGCAAAAGAAGATAATCGATGAATAAAAGGCATAGTAAAAGCTGTGTAGAATTGCCCCTTAGGAGTCATCTCTCCTAATCTTAAAAGATTGAAAGGTGCTATTAAAAACATCGCAAAAGGAGATAATACATATTCAGACAGAGAAAAATCTCTTGAATAAGATGGAATTGCGCAACCTTCATCATCCGTCTCTTTAGCTTTATAGTAAGATGGATCGGAAGAATACAGATGCAAAGAAAGATCCACTAGAGAGTCAGCAACAAGTTTCGTAACGGCAAGAGATCCAACTCTTAAAGCAGTTGTACTATATTTGTTACAAAGAACCTCAGGAAAAAATTTAAATAAACCACTCAGATGTTTATTCCCTATGCGGTCTTGCACAAACCAAGTCTGGATACGAAATGAATAAGGAAATTTAGGAATATAAGAAAGTACAGGCATATTTTTATCTCATTTAACTATTATAATCACAACCATGTTCCACTGGCTTTTGGTAAGCAGCAAACAAAGCACCTAAGAAAGCATTAGATTTTTTTTGTGAACTCTCAAGCCTATGAGATAATCCTTCTTTAGGTACAGACGGCATACGGACGACATATTTCTTTATAAAACTATTTTTTGCAAAAATAACCAATTTATTAACAATTTGCAAGAAAAATTGCATTTATAAATGCTGCAGCACACTGACATACCGCCCACTTACCTAAGTAATGCCCTCACCCAGATGCATCACTCTGTTATAATGAACTTAATTCAGTCTATAAGTTATATACGCTGATTTATTCGTTTATTTAATTATCAAAGCCACAATCATAATCACCCAGGAGATGCAGAATATTCTCCTCTGCCTCTTTATGTTTATTGAAAGAGTCTGAGTTTTGACGCATATTTTCAATGCAATCTTCACCTGCTGGTTTTTGGTAAGCACTTAACAACCCGCCTAAGTGAGCACTAGCCTTTTCTCGTAAACTCTCAAGTTGACGACATAATTCTTCTTTTCGCACTGCTGCCATATTATTTTAAATAAATTAATTTCAAACAAAATAGCAACTTTATTAACAATTAACAATAATAAATTATACTTGTAAATGCCGCAGAACGCATACAAGACACAAGTTACGCAAAAAGCTTTATCAATATAAATTATTCAGTTATTTTACTATAATATTTTAAAAGCAACTATAATCATTATGTCTAAATTAGCTTCACATAAAAAGTTAATCTATGTCCTCATACCTTTTGCTCTTACGCTAGGTATGGCACTAGATATATACTTACCATCTATTCCACGTATATCTGGATCCCTTTCTACTTCAATAGAAATGGTCCAATGGACAATGAGCAGCTTCTTCTTATGCTTTGGTATAGGCCAGCTATTTGTTGGGCCTATAAGCGATCAAATAGGCAGAAAACGGACAGTTTTTATAAGTATAATTTTATACACATTAGGTTCTATATTTGCTGCTATATCACCAAGTGTAGAAATCCTTATACTTTCTCGATGTATACAGGCATTTGGGGCATGTGGAACGCAGATATCAGCATTCTCAATAGCAAAAGATTCAATAAAAGATAAAGATATATCAGAGCAAGTATTCATATATTTAAAAGGCTCTATGGGTTTTGCTCCTATGATTGCACCTATTATCGGATCCTTCTTAGACTACCATTTCTCATGGCGAGCATCTTTTATGTTACTTACATTATTTGGGATGACATTAATAATTCTGGACTATAAATGGATTGAAGAATCTTTAGAAGAGTCTAAAAGAGTGAAATTTAAATTATCTTTTTTATTATCTTATTTCACTATGCTAAGAGACATGAGGTTTGTTTCTCTAGCGATGTGTGTCATTGCTTCTCAAGCTATCCTATTCTCTTTCTTTTCGCTTTCACCACATATAGTAATAACAAAACTCGGCTACACTCAAAAACACTTTGGTTTACTATTTGCAACTAACGCCTTAACCTACACAATAGCAAGCATTATAAGCGCAAGATCAATTTCTAGGATTGGAGGTAAATCATGCATAATGATAGGAGGATGTCTGATGCTATTCGCAGGAACTTCTTTGCTTTTGATAACTACCTACTCGCATATCAATATAATAACTTTGATGATACCTACCCTACTAGCTAGCTCAGGAACTTCTTTTGTATTAGGCCCTGCAACATCTATGGCTATTGACCTCTACAGAAGAACCACAGGAACAGTAACTGCCTTTATAGGTAGCATTGAAGCTGCGTCTGCAGCTATAATCGGTAATTTTGCAGTGAGCGTTTCAGCTTTTGATGGGAATATTTTTTCTTACATTGTGCTACTAGCTGGATTAGTGACACTAGTATTTATAAATTTCTTTCAAACTAATAAATAGAATATACCTACCTATTCTTTCCTTGAACGGAGGCCGTACGACCCGGAGTTGGAGTGGGCTTTAAGGATTCGCCCTGTCTTTGTTGCTGCGCATTTTTTATGGCTCTCCATCTTTCTAACCTTGATTGAGTCTTTGAACGATCCTCTACTCTATTTTCTGGCTTTTTCATAGAGGCTGCTACTGCTTTTTTTGAAGCTCTCTTTCTTTTCTTTTTTTTAGACTTTTCTTGCTGTTGCTGTTTCTGAGGTTTTTCTGTGGGTCTTGGAGGAATACTTTCTACCCCTGCCCCCATCTCCGCCATTCTACGCTTTTTATCAGCACGTTTTTTCATAATATAAGAACCACCAGCACCCAAAACTGCACCGATAAAAAAACCAGCACCAGGAATAAGCATAGCACCAACAATACCAAAACCAATTGTAGCTACAGCTCCCTTCCATCCGCCAATACTATCTAACATTCTGCTAAAAAATCCTTTTTCTTCTTTTTCTTGTGAGTCTTTTGACATTTAATTACCTTAAATTATGAAAGATTCGGCCCTTTATTCTTTTTTACATTAGCACTCTGTCCGCGATCAGGAGCAACTTGCATATCTTGCCCTTTGCCTACAGAAGGCTTATGATTTGGTTTTTCTTTTGTTTTAGGTTTTGCAGAAGCTGGTGCTGAAGAATAGCTATCCATCTTATAATGCGCTCTTACTTTTTTTGTTACATGTCTTGATACCATCATACCAAATACAGCTCCCACAGCTGCACCAATTAATGTACCAACTATAGGGAAGAAAAAAGACCCAATAGTGGCACCTATAGATGTAGAAACAGCACATGTACCAGCACCTACAGCCATTAATGCTGCATTTTTTGCTTGATCAGTAGCGCCACCAGCTCCTTTAACTTTTGAACTTGCCCACATACCTCCGGCTACTCCAAGCCCAACCGGACCACTGATTGCAATACCAGCCACAACACCAACAGCAGCTGGAATTTTCCAACCTTTGCCCATGCCAGAAAACCACTCTTTAGTATTTGAAAGGATATTTTTAAAACTCAATTTCTTTTCATTGCTGTCTTTTGCCATTTTCTATACCTAATCATTACATATATATCTTAATAATATGGAGTTAATAAAAAGTTAACCCATTGCATAATAACTATATCATTGAAATCCACTGTAATCAGCTAATAGAGAATCTATTTCTGGAGTAGTAAGATCAGGATTATGATGATGAGGCAAAATAGCAGCCATTGTTGAAGTAAAAGTTGGCATTTGTAGAGGAACAGTATTATTTAGATCATCAGCTAAGAGAGCATCTATCTCTGGAGTGGTGGGATCAGGGTTATCATTGCTATTTACTAAAATAGCAGCCATTCCTGAGGTAAATAATGGCACCTGGTCAGCAGGAATATTATTGCCAGAACCACTTAAAGAATGATCATTATTACTACTATCCAAAATAACACTTAATTCTATACTAAGCAAAGTATCTTCTGGATCACAAGGCGCAATTGATGCCAAAATTCCATCTAGGTCTGTACAATCAAAAAAAGAGGCATTGGCACCTTCTAAAGGAGTTTGCTCAGCATGCTCATCAGCCTCAGCATGAAGAATATCTTCTTGAGTGTCTGATAATGCACAGCTCACCAAATGAACTTTTGTAATTGTGAACTCTAAAGAATGAAAAAGTACATCTTGATACTCAGACCTATTAAGACCGCTTAGCTCAGAGTCTATTAAACTCATCTCTTCTTTAAGGCCATCTAATTTATGCCTTAACCTTATCTCTTTTTGTCTTAAACTAAATATTGCAAATCTTTTTTCTTCAGAAGTACCTGGCATGTTGATTTAAGCTAAAATTAGTTTCTCAAGTAAAAATATTAAATTTCATTTTAAAACAATTTTAATGCTCTAAAATTAAGAAAAGATTAACGAGGCCTTAATGAAAGATTAATAATGCAGTATCCCTTTTGCATTCCGCGCTTGACGTGGAATCTTTAATATGTGGAGCGATAATTGTTTGAGATTCTAAATCAGGTTCAGGATGATAATACGGTTAGTTTAAGGTAGCAGCACAGGCGTTTCTAGTCTCGTAAAGTCAGAGTATCCTGCGTAACCTCATACTCTTTCAGCCTACTCAGAAAACTCATACCAAGCAAAGAAGTACTAAGCCCTTGTCTAGCAACATAAGCCTCCACCATTTCCACTGAAATTGGACCGACTACAATCTGTGGAAGCATAGTGCGGGCAAAAAAGCTTGTTCCATTTGCGGTATTTATTCTTATATTGTATTTTAAACTATCAACATTAACCCCTATTCTCTTCGCATCTCTTTGCGTAAGAGCAACCCTAGTTGCCCCAGTATCAACTAAGAATGTAACTTGAACACCATTAATTTTTGATTGTATATGAAAATGCCCATCACTTTGCGTGTGGAACATCACTGAGCCATCTTCTCTCTCAAGCCCTACAGAAGGCATAATGTGGCCTACTATATTGTTATAATAGCTTTTTAATGCAAATCTGTAGCTATAAGCAGACACAAGAATCAATGCAATAAAGAGCCATATCGCTGTATTATGCACTAGGGTAGAAATAGACATCTGTCTTCTAGCGACTGAAATTACTATGATAGGTAAGATTAAAAGTATTTGCACTACTCTCAAATAACTATCCTGATCGTCTAGTGCATTAGCAAAAGTTTTATTCAATAAATAAAAAAGACCAGCTAATAGCAGTAATACAAGTGCAAAATTTCTCATCGTCCTATATAATGATGTTTAACATAATTTCATTGTAACTAATTTTAGTTGCCTGTGTAATAAATAGTGAATAATGAGCAAACAAAATATATTAATTGGCATAACTGGTAGCATTGCTGCCATAAAGTCTTTAGACATTATCACAAGTCTAAAGAAAAAAGGTTATAATATTAAATGCCTTATTACCAAATCTGGTGAGCAATTTATTGATCTAAACAAATTCCCTCTACCTAAGGAAGATATCTTTTTGTCACGAGATGAAAACCAAAAATACCTCAAAAAACAAGATGCACACATGGAGCATATTGACCTTGCGAAATGGGCAAACATTATTCTAATTGTACCCGCAAGCGCCAATATCATAAGCAAGATTTCATGTGGCATTGCTGATGATAGCCTATCTTCTACGTGCCTTGCAAGCGAAGCTAAAATAATTCTTGTTCCGGCAATGAATAAAGTAATGTGGAATAAGAAAACAACACAAGAAAGCATAAAGAAAGTGATTAATCTCGGTGTGAAAATCTTAGGCCCTGCATATGGAGAACAAGCTTGTGGAGATTTTGGATATGGGCGCATGATAGAACCAAAAGATATTTTAGAAAATATCACTCTGTATCTAGAAAATAGGCAAAAACTAAAAGGAAAGAAATTTATTATAACGGCTGGTCCTACCCAAGAACCTATAGACCCTGTGAGGTATATATCAAATAGAAGCTCTGGCAAGATGGGGTATGCTGTCGCTGAAAGTATAATTGATTCTGGAGCTGAAGTTCTGCTTATATCTGGCCCTGTTCATATTACACCACCATTTGGTTGCAAACTCATAGATATTAAGACTGCTCAAGAGATGCACAAAGCAGCTTTAAAAAACATAAAAGATTATGATGTATTCATAGGATGCGCTGCCGTTAGCGATTATAGGGTAGAAAATATTAGCAAATCTAAGATTAAAAAATCTCAAGATAAAATAACTCTAAATCTAGTTCGTAATCCTGATATTATTACAGATATTGCAAAAAATTATTCCGTTAAACTCGTTATAGGATTTGCCGCAGAAACGCATAACTTAATCAATCACGCTAAGAAAAAATTAGAAGAAAAGAAATTAGATCTAATCATCGCAAATGAAGTTGGAGATAATAAAGGATTTGATAAAGATGATAATTCTATAGTAATGATAGATAAGAAAGGAAAAATTGAAAAAAGAAAAGGCCCAAAATCTCTTTTAGGACTAAAAATTGTCCAATATATCAATAGTTACCTGTTATAATTAGGGTAATAAGTACAAAATATCTTTTTTACTGTTTTTAAGCAATTCTTTAACTGTATATTATACTTCATTAAATTATATTAAGATTCCCAATCAACTACTTCACCTTCAACAATTGTTTCTATAATATCTTGATTAGGTAAAGACATTTGCACAAATTTATGAGAATCATTAAGGCGATTAAATTCCTGAGCTTCAGTTCCTATTTTATATGGGTTCACACTAGAAGGGTCTAATTTTATAGGCGTACCATCACTATATTGAACTTTTTCAGGAATGAAGTGATAAATACTTTCTGGTGACCAAAGAAACAGAGTTGGGATTAAGAAAGAAAGTGCAACTGTTGAGGAAAAAAGTGCAATCCCTGAGGAAAAAACTGAAAGCCATGAGAAAAAAAATGAAGGCATTAAGATAGAAGCTGGGATGAAATTGTAAGCAAATGAAATAACTTTGGAACAAAATAAAATAGCTACAGTTAATGCAGTTTCTTCTAATAAAAACTTTGTAAAACAAAATAAATCTGATCCATTCTGAGTACAAGCAAATTCTTCCTGATACCCTTCTCTAAAAAAAATATCTGCCACATCCTCCTGAGTCTTAAGACCCCATGCTTCATATAATCTATTATGTCCGTTTTTATCTATTTTATTAACATTAGATCCAGCCACAATAAGTTTATTAATAGTCTCTACGTGACGAAGATCAATAGCATTGGTCAAAGCATCTTTTCCATCACTATCTTCTTGATGAACATCTGCTCCTCTACTAATCAGAAGATCTACAACATCTCCTCTACCACAGCGATCTGCTATCATTATCGGAGAAGTAAATTTTGCAGGACGATAATGAAAGTCTTGATAGTTAAAAGTAACCGGTAATCCAGCTTCAATCATTGCCTTAATTACATCTAAGGGTATTCCTTTTTCTATTACATTACGCATCAGAAGCTCTATTACATCTTGTCTACTATGGCGATCTGCTTTTTCTATTATAGAAGCAAAGATTTCATGTTGAAAAGTTACCAATAATGCAGGATCAATTATTTGCTGAATAACATCTAAAGGCATTCCTGTTACGAATGCTCTTGTAAATATTTCACTATCATAATTATTTACAATATTTTTATGAGCCGCAATGATCCTTGTTACTGTTTCTACACAACCACGACTCATAGCATTTAAAATAACATCTTTTAAATTACTATCTTTTGTCTGAACAGCTGCCCCATTACGAACCAGAAGCTCTATTACATCTTGTCTATCATAGAGATCTGCTGCAATTATCGGAGAAAGAAATTTTTCAGGATGATGATAATTGTCATCAAACTTAACATTTACCGGAGCTCCAGCTTTAATCATCAACTCAATAACATCTAAAGGCATTTTTTGCTCTATTGAGTTTATTAATATTCCAGTGCCGTGATAATTTACGACACTTTTATCAGCCTTAATAATTCTTCTTACTAGATTTGGATTGTTCCTATAAATAGCATAAGTCAAAGGATATTGTATATTCCAATCTCTTTGATGAAGGTCTGCTCCATTACTAATAAAAAGATCTACCATATCTTCGTCATTCTTAAAAATTGCTAAAATTAGTGGTGTAAAAGGTCTAGCATTAGAGTTTATTAGCGCTCCAGCTTCAACCATCAGCTTTACCAAATCAAATGGAGCATTTTTTCTTAAAGCACTATCCATTAAAACAGGGTCATTCCAATTAACACCTTCTGGATTTCTTTTAACAATTCTAATTGCCTCATCCCAATCTCTAGAATTAATAGATGAATGAAAAATGGTATCTAAAGAAGGTTCCATGAGGTTTTTTTACTTACAATAATTAAGATTTTTATAAATCTAAATATTAAATTTATTCTTGAATATTATCAATTACTCCTGCCATTTCGTCACCATCTCTTGGATCTTGATCTAAAGGAGATAAGACATCTATATGTTCAAATTTATCTTCTTCTGCATAAACTAAAGCTTGATTGAAAACAATCATTAAAATAGCTCCGACAGGAACACCAACAATAAAACCTACTGTTAATATAAACATAGTAATGTCATCAACTTCTTCTGAAATATTCTTGATAGCATATGAAAAATATTCATTACTAGAACTTTTAGCTACATCCAACGCAACACCAACCACATCATCAGCATTACTTTTATCTAGATTTTTAAAAGCAAATAAATAATTTAAAATATCAATATTCTTAGTGCGAGCTGCTTCCTCTAAAGGAGTATTACCCAAACCATCCTCAGCATTAATATCAGAACCTTTTTTAACAAGTAACTGAACTAAATCAAACCAG
>JAHZKS010000096.1 GCA_022600235.1 Alphaproteobacteria bacterium
AGGGATAAGACTCAGAAGGGTTGTAAAAACATTAGAGTAAAATATCATACTCATCGTAGATTCATCTGAAACAAACTTCTTATTTATTACATCTAAAGATGCAAACATAAATGCACTCAGCAGAAGAGATAGAGACACTATATTAAAGTCAGAAGAAACAGGGTTCATTGCTAATATTATACCTACAAATCCAAGCAAAGTAGCAGATAAACGGAAAATATTAAATTTCTCTTTGAGGAATATCACAGCCAACACCGCAACAAATATAGGTATTGTAAAATTAATAGTAGTAGCAAGAGCGATTTTTACTACGTTTAACCCAGTACACCAAAAAGATATTCCCAGAAACAGCAATGCCCCTCTAATAAAATGCAGAGAAATTCTTTTAGTTACAAAAGAAGATCGGTTTATATATAGCCATGGCATTAAAAGAATGGTCGCAAAAAGAAACCGAAGAAATACTACCTGATAAGGATGAATAGTAGATCCAAGATATTTCATCAACACATCACCAGAACTACTAATAAACAAACTTAGTATAAACCACAAAGCTCCTTTTAAGTATTTAGCATCATATTGCATTCTTTGCTCCTATATAAGACTTGAAATTTTTCTTTATATTCTCAACTGCAGGCTGACCAAACGGGTTTATATCATTTATATAAGCAAATAATATAACTTCTAGCATAGTTCCCATCATAAATTCAGCTATAAATTCTTCATCTATTTTTTTGGTATTTATTATTCTCAGATTTTTATTATGTTCTTTTAATTCAACAATAGATAAATTCATTTGAGCATCCATGACATCATTCAACGAAGCACCATATAAATAATCTACACCGTAGCTCTTCTCAGCATCTCTATTTATGACAAATTCACCTGAATTTTTACTTTTCTTTGATGAAATAATAGTAAAAAATTTATCATCTGGACCATCAAGATAAAGCTGAAGTTGACTATGGTGGTCTACAATACCTCTTGAAGTAATTGGAGTGATACCCTTAGAATCTTTCCCCAAGCTTTCAGCAATTAACTGTCTTACCCAAAGATTTATCCCTTCAAACCTATCACCATAACTTATAAAAACGTTATTAGTAAATTTTTTACTCATATCATTATTATAAGATGCTCCTTTCATCACCCAAGAATCATTCTTAATCAGCTCTCTAAAATATTGATTAGCGTAATAGACTATCTTTTTTACATCGAAACCAGCAACTGCAGCAGGAAGCAAACCAACCGAAGTAAAGACAGCATATCTTCCTCCTATATTATCGTGCTCTATTAAAGTTCCTCCAATGTCTTTAGCAATTAAATAAATAGGGCTCTCTTTAAATTCAGTAATAAAATAAAAATGCTCAGCAATACTTGAATTCTTAATATTATTGCCAAACCACTTTCTCATGTACATCAACAGAGTTATAATCTCTACAGTATTACCCGACTTGCTAATAGCAAGAACACAAGTGTCCTCTGGCTGCATTTTCTTTAATGCCCTATCAACGCAATACTGATCAACATTAGAAAGGAATTCTACATTGAGTTCGGTATCACCTAAAGCAAAGAATATTTTTGGTATAGATTCAGAAGCACCTGTGCCAAGTATGACAAGATTCGTAAATTTCTTCTTGATATTTTTAGCTATATCTTGAACCCTTTCTATTTCTTCTTCCGTTTCGTTTGATAATAGTAAAGGAATATTCTCAGCATCAGAAAATATACTCTTTCTAGCTGACTCAACATCATCCAGGTATTTTTGTTCAATCTCTTGAGACAGAATAAAGTTTTGGCTGATTACGGTCATTTCTAATATCCAGTAATAATTCTATCGACCAATTCTTTTACTGTAGGAATAAAACCATTTGCATAAAAAGGATCTGTAGCAAATCTATAAGCATTATGCCCAGAAAACATTAATTGATTATCTACATCACCTTCACGAACAATATGGGTTAAAGTTTTTTGTATACAAAAACTTCTAGGATCAGCTTTTCTTCCAGTATTAAAATCTTCTTTATCTCTCCAATTACTAAATTTACAAGCACTCAAACAACCCATACAATCTATCTGATCTTTTGTAATTGCGTTTGCTTTTTCTGGAGTAACAAAAATTACAGTAGAATCAGGAGTCTTCATGAGCTCTGTAAAACCTTTATTCTTCCACCCCTCTGCCTTAAGTGCATCATCTTTAGTGATATATATTAAACGACCTCTTTGGCCAAAAGGAATCCCTATAACCATACCTTTTTCAGAATCTTCTTTCATTGCATAAGGTATCTGCCTTTTGCTCCTATCATCTAGTTCTTGAATAAAATTATTTTTTACTGCAGAAGAATAAAAGCCTGTAGGGCTAAATCTATTTAAGAACACATCTCCTTCTTTCAAAGTCATTAACTTCTGTTTCCATTCATCCAGAACGGGGCTTTCTTTAGTAATAATAGGTCTTGTACCAAACTGAAAAGCTATTTTACCAATTTCTTTATTGTTAAGCCAATGCTCCCATTCTTTTATGTGCCACACACCACCTGCCATAATAATTGGAACTTCCTGCAAATTCACTTCATTCATGAATTTTCTTAACTCTACTACTCTTTGATAAGGGTCTTGAAATACTTCAGGATCTTCACTATTAGATAAACCGTTATGTCCACCTGCTTTCCACGGGTCTTCATAAACAACACCTCCTAGTAGAGAAGAAAAGTCTTTATAACTTCTTTTCCATAGAGCTCTAAATGCTCTCATAGAGGAGACTATAGGATAGTAATACACATTATATCTAGCAGAAATCTCTGACAGCTTATATGGCATTCCTGCACCACATGTTATTCCATGGATCAACCCTTTTGCTCCTTCTAAAATACCTTCTAAAATCCTCTGGGCACCTCCCATTTCCCATAATATATTCATATGTATTGGACCTTTACCACCCGAGATATCATGTGCTATTTTAGCTTGAGCAATACCTCCTTCAATTCCAGCTGCCACTAATTCTTCGTGACGCTCTCGTCTAGTTTTGCCATGATAAACTATTTGCTTCTTCTCATTATTCTCGTCGTAACTCTCAGCATTTGCACCCGAAAAAGTACCAACCGCATTAGCAGCAGCAAAAGCACCAGATGAAACACCAGAACTTACTCCTATACCTTTACCTCCCTCGATAACAGGCAGAACTTCCTTACCAGAAATTTTGATAGAATTTAAATTAAAAGACATAATATATTTAATAGATTAAAGGACACTATATATATTTATTCTAACTTTTTCTAGTATTTTATTGAGTTAATCAAGGATAGATACACTAAGTGATCTAAGGGCTTATTTTGCATCAAATTCATGAGTTTCCGACCTTGCTGGAGCAGTAACAGAGTGTGCATCAATAAAAACTACAACTGCCCATCTCGCATATGGCTTTCCAATAATTTTATCATTTGTCTGCACAACGTCATGCCAACCGGGTTTATATTCATCACTATCTATGATCTTTTTATGGTTTCTAGACAACATAAAAATTGCATTTTTATCTTTATGGTTAATCGTTTTTAGATCATTCGGATTACTTCCTATTCTAAGACCAGGCCCACTCTCAGCAAGAGCTAAAGTCATTGCTCCTGCATCAAAGTGAGGCTTCGCTAAATGCTTACCGGACTCACCCCAATGATATTCTAAAAAACGAAGAAGAATATGAGGGTATTTTGTATTGAATATTTTATTAGTGCACCCAGGAAACTCCACTTCAAATTTCTGCATAATATCTCTAATAGCACAAGATGCCACATTCCAAATTTCATTTGCCTGAATCATAAATTTTTTAACCACAGGCTCTTTATCTAAAAACTCTCCATATTTTTCTATAATTGCGGGATGAAAATGAAAAAACTCTTTATCATCATTATAAATATGATCTTCTGCTTTCCTAGATCTGAAACCAACATCCCCTCTACGGTGATTAGGAGCGATGGTAAAATCAATTTTATTCTTCGTAGCATCATCAAGAGTTAAGAACTCTTTAAAAGCATCCATTGCATCTGAAATTTTATCATATGAAATAGAAAAAGGAATATTACAAAAATAGTTCTTCTTTAGTTCTGCTAATATTTTTTCCTGGACAATATTTTGGCTCATCATACTTTCCTCCAATTATCTCCTATACTCACATTCACAATTAAAGGAACTGAAAGTTCTGCAGAACTTTCCATAGTATTTTGCAAAACTTGAGCAACCTCTTCAACTTCAGAATCTTTTACTTCAAAAAGCAATTCGTCGTGCACCTGCAACATCATCTTACATTCCCATTTTGATTTTTCTAGAACATTCGACACATCTACCATAGACTTTCTCATTATGTCAGAGCTACTCCCCTGGATAGGAAAATTAATTGCAGCTCTTTCTGAGAAAGATCTAGTATTAGGGTCTTTTGCATTAATACCATTGATATAACATCGTCGTTTCATAATAGTTTCTACGTACCCATGCTTTCTTGCAAAACTTTTTGAATCTTCCATAAAACTTAGAATTTCTGGATATCTTTCAAAATATTTATTTATATATTCGGAAGCTTCAGTTCTAGATATTCCTATGTTTTTTGCTAAACCGAACCCGCTAATACCATAAATAATACCAAAATTAATTGCTTTAGCTTTATTTCTGAGGGATTTATCAACATCTTCTGTTTTAACTCCAAATATTTCTCCTGCAGTAACGGAATGAATATCTAAATCTTTACGGAATGCTTCCTTAAGAGATAGAACATTTGCTATAGCAGCAACTATTCGGAGTTCCACCTGTGAATAATCCAGAGCCAAAATTTTATACCCCTGGCGCGCTACAAATGCAGATCTTATCTCATCTGCAAAATCTCCTCTTACCGGTATGTTTTGTAGATTTGGTTCTGTAGAACTAAATCTACCCGTAGAAGTTAAAGCCAAAGAGAAATTAGAATGAATCCTCTCTCCTGAGTCACTATCTTCGATGTGATTCACTAACGCTGCAGTATACGTAGATTTAACTTTAGAAAGTCTTCTCCAACGTATCAACAAATCTGCTATAGTGTGACCTTCTTGCTGCAACTGCTCTAGAGTTTCAGCACTCGTGCTATATACCCCAGATTTTTTAGATTTTTTATGTGGGTCAATCCCCATCTGATTAAATAAAACATCTGCCATTTGCTGAGATGAAGAAATATTAAATTCAGTTCCAGCAAGTTTATATATCTCTTTTGATATAGATTTTATTTCTTTCTCTAAAGATTCTTCTAGCTGGAGCAAAATCTCTTTCTTTACCATAAAACCGTTTCTTTCCATTTCGTAAACTACTTTAGATAATGGTAAATCTACTCTTTTATAGAAAGAATAAGCTCCAGCCTCTAACATTCTTTCCTTAATCTCTTCATAAGACTTGCTAACAAGATATGCCTTTTTAGATACATAAATTCCTAATTCTCTTTTATCTAGCTTCTCTAGATTCTCTCTTGACTTTGTTATGCCAGATACAACAATTTCATCTTGCTCTTCTAAGAAAAAATCAATCAATTTATAGAAATCTGTATTGCTTCTGCCTGAACCTAAATCATATGCCATAAGCATAATATCTTCAAAAGATCTCGGTGATATGTTGCTGATAGATTCAGATATCAAATGTTGCGCAAGCTTATAGTCCCAAACTATCTTTGTTATAGAAGAATCTTCCAAAATATTTTTTAAAGACTCTATAAATTCATCAAAAAATATTTTCTCTTTAGAATCTACGTGATCTAATAGCGATGTTTGAGATGATTTTTTACTTCTTATCAGTGCATAATAACTAAATTTTCCTATATTGAATGATACACTATGAATATCTTCGGAGCTTCTTACCTTGTCTCTATTAATGAAATTTGGTTGGAAATAAATACCTATCTCACCTTGATATAATGCAAGAGGGTATAATTTTTTTACATCTTCAATCGAACTTAAGATTCTAACTGCAGATGAATCAAATAATAATTCTTTATTTGATTGAGAAATAGAGTCATCTACACCAAACATTTTTTTTGCACGAGAAATTAAGGTTCTGAAACCTTGCCCATCTAGAAAATCTAAAAGACTTTTAGATTCTATTGGTTTTGATTTGAGTAGCTCAAAATCTATTCCCAAATCCATATCTTTATGCAGAGAAACTAACTCACGAGATAATTTTACTATATCTCTACTATTTTCAAGAGACTCCCTGCGCTTTGGTTGTTTAATCTCAGAGAGATTCTCAAATACACTATCAAGATCTCCAAATCTATTTAATAACTCAGCGGCTGTCTTAGGCCCAATCCCTGGAACACCAGGAATATTATCAGATGTATCTCCCACTAAAGCCAAAAGATCTCGGATTTTCTCTGGAACCACCCCATATTTTTCTTCAACTTCTTTCGACCCGATAAGCCTCGATCTAATAGCATCATACATTTTCACATGCCCATTAACGAGTTGCATCAAATCTTTATCTGAAGACACTATCAGCACTTCTTCTTTCTTAACTTTTGAAATCTCAGCCAAAGTAGCGATTATATCATCTGCTTCATAACCTTCTCTTTCAAGAACATCTATGTTCAATGCTTGAGCAGCTTCTCTTACTAATGCAAATTGGGGAATTAAATCGTCTGGAGGCGGAGGCCTGTTTGCTTTATACTCTGGATATATTTTATGCCTTAGAGTCTTTTTTCCTGCATCAAAAACAATTACAATATGTGTAGGATTCATCTCTGATAAAACTTTCATGACCATAGATGTAAATCCGTAGACAGCACCTACCGGGGTATCATCACTAGGCCTCGAAAGAGCAGGCATAGAATGGTAAGCTCTAAATAAAAAGCTATATCCATCTATTACTATCAATTTTTTTTCTGACATTCTAAAGAGCTTTTCTGGCGTTCTTTTCTTCCTTTTTTACTTTCTTGTTTTTAATAGACTGGGCTTTATTAGGAAAGTTTTTTTGCTTAGATCTCGCAACAGATAGATCACCATCTGCTACATCCTCTGTAATAACAGAACCAGCAGCAATCATTGAATTTGAACCTATATTAATAGGAGCAACTATTGATGAATTTGAACCTATAAAAGATCCCTCACCTATTATAGTCTTATGTTTTGCGATACCATCATAATTACATGTTATAGTACCAGCTCCAATATTAACTTCAGAGCCTATTTCACTATCACCTATATATGATAGATGGCTAATTTTCGTTCCTTTACATATATGAGAATTTTTTATCTCTACAAAATTACCTACCTTTGTATTCTCTTCTAAAACTGTTCCTGGTCTTAAATTTGCAAATGGACCAACAGTAGCATCTTTACCCACAACCGTAGACTCTATGTGTGAGAATGATTTTATTACGGCTCCAGACTTTACCTCTACACCCAGACCAAAAAAAACATTAGGATAGATAGTTACATCGTTTTCAATTTTAGTATCATGAGCAAAGTATATAGTCTCTGGGTCTATTAGAGTCACACCATTTTTGATAAAATCTTCACGCATTTTTGTCTGTATTGCATACTCAGCTTCAGCTAGTTCTTGCCTGGTGTTCACAGCCAAAGCCTCTTCTTGCTCAACTGCAACATAATGACACAACAACCCATCCTTACGAGCTATCTCTACTAAATCAGTCAAATAATACTCTTTCTTCGCATTATTATTCTTTACCTTAGAAATTAAATTTTTAGCATATTTCCCATTAATCAACATAACACCAGAGTTACATAACTCTATATCTCGTTCATTAACGTCACAATCTAGATATTCTACAATTTTTTCTAACTCACTTCCTTTATTCACCACAAGACGACCATACTCAGATTCTACATCAACGTTAAAACCTAACACTACTAATGCGCTTTTGCTGCTTGATTTTAATGTTTGTTTCATTCTTTCGATTGTATCAGATGTCACGAAAGGAGTATCTCCATAAAGAACCAATATATCGTCATCATTTTTTACTAATGACATACCTATTTTTACTGCATCTGCAGTGCCAAGTCTTTTTTCCTGGACAACACATCTGACAGAACTGTCCTCTGACCTAATATAATCTTCTAATTGTCCCATACGCGGACCAACTACTGCAATAGCATTACTTGTGCCTATATCTTTTGAAAGATCTAATATATGGCCAACCATTGACCTAGAAGCCACTTTATGCATTACTTTTGGAATAGAAGATTTCATTCTACTCCCTTCACCTGCTGCCAAAATAATTGCTGAAAGATTCATATTTAGCTAAACTTTACATAAGAATACATTTAGAGTAATACTATACGATATAGGTCAATAAATAAAACCAAAATATGATTTTATTACTTTCTTCAATATGCATCGGTGCTGTAGTATTGTTTCTAATATTCTTTTCAACTTTTAGAAATAAGAATTTTCTTATAAAAGATCTAAAGTCTCAGATATCTTCATTCGAAAAGAATGCTGATAGATTAGAAGATCTATTAATCAAAAATGCAAAACAAGAAAGTTCTATTTTGTCTTTCAAAGAGTATATAGAAAAATTAGAAACAGAACTATCTGAACAAAAATCTTTATACTCCAGAACAAATGAGTCTCTATATAAAGCAAAACAAGAGTTAGAATTAAAGAACCAGGAAATGAGAGAATTCAGAACTAGAGTGAATGATTGGGAAAAATCTAGAACTGAAGCTATCACACAAGCAAAAGCTGCAATATTTGAAACCGCATCAACATTATCTAAAGAACTCATAGAAAGTCATAAAAAAGAAACAAAAGATTCTGAAGCTAAACTCAGCGCTAACACTGCAAAACTACAAGAACAATTTGAAAAGATTGTTAATAATGTTGGAGTACTAAATAATGAAATCAAAACATCAAAAGAATCTGTAGACACAGTGAAACGTGCACTTTTAACTCCCTCAGGAGCTGGTAACTTAGCTGAGATTACTCTAGAAAATATCTTAAAAACATCAGGACTCCAACCTAATACAGACTTTATCATGCAGTATTCTTTTACTGCAAAAACATCAGAAAAAATAATGTTAAGACCAGATGCTGTTGTCTTTCTACCAGGTGACAACTTGATGATAATAGACAGTAAAAGCTCAAAATATTTTAGCGAGATAATAGATTCAGAAGAGCAAGGAAACTCAAAAGAAATACATGCAAAATTAAAAGGCACAATGCGCCAGCATCTAAAAAATCTAAAAGGTAAAAACTACAAAGACTTCTTGAAAGAAGATTTATCTGATAAAAAAATAAATCATATATCCAGCATCATGTTTTTGCCTACCGAAGTTGCATTAGAAAAGATATCAAAAATTGATAAAGATTTCATTCACACAGCCTGGGAGAACGATATATTTCCTGTAGGCCCTTCAGGTTTAATTAACTTATTATTATATGCGAAATTCCAAATCTCTGCACAAACACAGTCAGAGAACCAACAGCTCATAGTAGAAGAAGTACGAAAATTGTTAAATTCTATAACTCATTTGTATGAGCACACAAGAAAACTAGGTAATAGCCTACACTCTACAACAAACCATTTTGACAAATTAGCTAGCTCATTTAATGCAAATTTCCTACCAAAAGCAAGAAATCTTGAAAAGCTAGGAGTAAATATTCAAAAAAACAAATCCATCCCACATAGCCTTGATAGACTTACAGTGGTATCATCAAAAAAAATGGAGATTATAGACGTAGAGCAAGAACCAACCAAAAAACTTCAAGAACAAGAAGAAACAGATGCATAATATATTCCAATACAAAACACATAAACCCAAGATCCATAAAACTTCCTTTATTGCACCTAATGCATCAATTATAGGGAAAGTATCAATTGGACATCACTCTAGCATATGGTTCAACTCTGTTCTTAGAGGCGATGTAGAAGAAATCAAGGTTGGAGATTATACAAATATACAAGATGGCACAATTGTGCACGTCACTAATGGAGGATATCCAACTAATATTGGTTCTTATGTAACTATAGGACATAAAGCAATAATACACGCATGCACTATAGAAGATTATGCATTTATAGGAATGGATGCCACAATGATGGATAGATCAATTATAAGGTCAGGTGGATGGCTTGCTGCAGGAGCACTTTTAACAGAAGATAAAATTATAGAAAGTGGCGAATTATGGATAGGAAGACCCGCAAAATTCTTGCGTAAACTTACAGAAGCAGAAACAAATCACATAAAGGTATCCGCAGAAAACTATGCACGATATGCCAAAGACTATCTAGATTAGGTAAACTCAGATACCTTGCTGAGATCCTCCTTTTGATTTAACACCCGCGATACCCGCTTTAGGAGTCGGAGAAGGCCTCAAAGAGGTACTAGCGCCAGGCTCAACTACCTGAGGAGATTTTGTAAGAATTTTGGCTAATTTCTCTGCTCTTAATTTATGTTCTTCCATAAATGCTTTACCCTCTTATATGAAAACGGTCAATCTTATCTTCTATTTCTAAGGTAACCAACTTAGTATCTTCTGGTAAATCTTCTACTCTTTTAAAAAATGGACGCTTATCGCCGCTACTAAACTTAGACTTAGGAGAATTAATTAAAAAAGATTTTACTACATTTTTTTCACTGATTGCCCTTACAATAATATTTGGTACTTTTTTTGACTCTTGCGATTTATTTACAATCAAACCATTAATATCGAATTTGTTACCAGCTTTTCTAATGATCTCAACATTTCCAAGCTCTAAATTATCTGTAAGGTTCATACCAATTTTTTGATACATCTTCTTTGCAAAAGAAGAATGGCTCATAAGACTGTCTTGAAAAACAAAAGTTGCGGTCAAAACAATTAATATAGACAAAGCTATGGGCAACATCTTAAACCATTTAGGAACTACATACTCAATAACAACAGGTAACCTTCTTGAGAAATCTATATTATTTACAGATTTCTTTTTTTTATGTTCCGTTTTTACAGAACGTTGTATCCATACATGATGACATTTTGAACATTTCACCTTTCTTCCATCATTACGAAGAGTGCCCTGCTTGACTTTGTATTTTGTGTTGCATTTACTGCAAGATATTATCATGTTATCTCCCAAAGACTATACTTGTAATTTTAAACCATCTATCTCTTTTTGCAAGATTTGTTCTAACTTATTACGCGATTCTGGAATATCTAAATTCTTTTCTAAAAAATATTTAGTTATTTTGAGAGCATAAAATAACTCTTCAATGTCATCTGACTCAAAATCTTGCAGAACCTTAGGAAAATAAAAAAGTTTATCCTTATACTGTTCACCCACTTCTTTTGATACAGCCCTACCTGTTTTTGGAGAAATATAAGATAAACCTTCTGACTTATTTGACACAGCACACTTCTCTAAGTCTAATCCAAAACCTATGTGAGATAATAACTCTAATTCAATAAATAATAATCTATTTAACCAATAAGATTCATCATACTTTATGGAGTATAAAAAATCTTCTAAATAGCCATATAAAACCTTCTGAGGCTCTTTCTCAGCTAAAGCTACATAAAATAAATCGCATAAACTCATCAAAGATATCATCTTCATTTGGTTAGCATACACAAAAGGATATACAGATTCATGAGACAAAACATTAAACTTACCAAGATGATCTTCTAATCTACCCCTCCAAGTAATCGATATAATGTTACCCAATGAGATTGAAG